>CAYTNO010000124.1:0-6149 GCA_964439125.1 uncultured Woeseiaceae bacterium
GGTATCCGCCTGTTCGCCCGGCGTTGCGCACGCGAGCAGTCCGGCGCACGACAAACCAACAAGGATGTTTCGCAAATGCGTCATTGCGGCTCCGTCCTCGCCTGCGATTGTGTTGCGCGGTCATAACTGTCAGCCAGGGCGAAACGCGCCTTGTCACCAAAACTCTCGAGCCGGCCGCGACGTGCTATCAGCTCGTCCAGGGCGACCTTTTCCAGGACGCGCCCCTGGCGCGCCATCATCAAGTCGATCTTTTGCACGGCATTGACGGCGTGTACGCGCAGCCGGGATATCGGCTTTTCGTATCCAACATAGCTGTGCGTTGCGGCCTGCCGTACCCGAACGTATTGGTCGTACTGTGTCTGCGCCAAAGCCATCACCTCATCGAGGTTGCGCAGGTTTCGATCAAACTCGCTCAGTCGCTCGTGATACTCGGTCTCGAGATGCCACGCCAGGATGCCCTTGAGGCGTTTGATACGCCGCAGCTCCGCCGCGGTCGTGCCGCCTGCGAGCGACTGCTGCTCCAGTTCCTCGAGTCGCGCGAGAATGGCCTGCTCCTCGGGCGTTGCGAGAAATTCCGGTCGCGGCGTGGTCAATAGATCGTCGCGCCGCTTGACCAATGTTTTGTGCTGCTCGGTGCGCAAGCGCATGCGCGAGTCGAGTTCCCTGAACTCCTCATCGGTTTGCGGCAGCAGCGGTTCGTAATGGTCACTGCGAATCGCGACCATCTCGTCATAGGCATCGAAACCGCTTTGCCATTCAACGAGTTTGCGTCGCAGGTCGGCAAGGTCGAGGTAGTTCTGCAAGCCCGTCTGGAAATCGTGCGATGCCAGCAGATCCATCAGGTAATAGGTTTCGGGCGCCTCGGGCAAGGAGCGCAGGCGAACGACCCAGTCCTTGTCCTTGCGAATCTCCTCGCGAACCAGTGCCGCGATGAACTTTCCTTCCCGGATACTCTCGATCGACACATTGAGTTTGTCGATCTCCACGCCGAATGCGTCGAGCGCACGCCCGTAATAAACCGCCGCGCGACCGTGCACGTCGAGCTTGCCAAACGCAAAGGGCAGCGCGAGCATGGCTTCCTGCGTGGCTCTGTCAGTGGCCTCGCGATCAGCAAGAATGCTCCAGGGCACAACGGCCCGATCAACCTTGTCCACCGACATGTTGGCCCAACCGGCACTGAGCAGGGCCTGGTTCGAGAATGGCCCGTCAAGACGTACACGATTGAGATAAGGGATAGCGCTTTCGAATTCCTCTGCTTCGAGGTGAACCGTAGCGGCGACAAGATTCGACTTGTCCCGAATGGCCAGTTCCGCAGGATCGTCCGTCGCAATACCGCCGGCCTGATTTAGCGTCTCGAGGGCTCTGTTTCGCTGCCCGTCCTGCAGGTATGCGATGCCGAGGTTGTAACTGGCGAAGCCACCGAAACTCTTTGAACCTTTCAGTTCTTCAAGGACTTCTATCGAGTCTTCGGGCCGGTCCAGAGCGAGGTAGACATTGGCGCGCAGAAATTCGATGTCATCGCGGATTGCTTCGGGGATCCTGCCATCGATGCGATTCAGTGCACGCAATGCGTCATCCATCTGGTTCTTCTGGAAGTGAATGCGCGCAAGCCTGTAAGCCGCATCATTGCGGATGACCTCATCGACGGCGCCCTCGAGCACGGCTTTGATCGCACGGCCAGCGCGATGATGCATGCGGTACCGAAGTTCGAAATCGCCTAGCGAGAATTCGGCATCGTCAATATGGAAGAAAAGCGAATCGAGTTCGGGCTCATCAATGGCGTCATGCTGCTTGACTTCGGTATCGAGCCGCTCCAGCGCTTCGAAGAAACGCCCCTGATGCGCGTAATACAGCGCCTCGCCGAAGTAGAGATCCTTCAGCTCGTCACTGTGGCCCGGAGTCGTTGCCAAACCGGCAAACAGCAGGAGCCCGATCGTTGAGAGCGGTGCTCGAAGCATGGTTCACCAGTCTCCAATCTGGATGATGTCCTTGCCCAGTCCGGGTCCCGCGAGGGTGATACCGAGCGTCTTGGGGCTGACTCCCTTGGAGAACGAAAAGCTGTCGGACTCGCTGAAGTCGTTGCCATTCGCCAGCTTGCCCAACATCGTTACGCGGAGCTCGTGGGGGCCGGTCATGACGTTGCCCGTGTAGGCACGCTGAACACCACCTTTATGCAAAGCCTCGAGTTCCTGGAAGCTATAGATGTGGTGCGTGGCCAGCTCGCCGTTGATCTCGATCTGCACGGCATCGAGGCGGAAGTCCTCGTCGTCGGCCATGGACACGAAGACCGAGACTTGCGTATTTGACGGAAAAAGTAGCCTCTCTTCGAGATTACTGAGTTCAGAGGCGATGTTTAGAACGTCGGACTTGATTTCCTGGACCTGGCCATCCAGGCTTTTCATATCATTTCCGGACAGCTCTTCCGCGCTGCTCATCGCCGACAAACCACAGGCGATCAGAAACAACAAATAGATTCGGCTGGATGTCAGCATCTCGAACTCCCTCTCGTTTTACATATTCCATTCGTAAAAGCCGGCAACGCGCGTCATCAATGACAACATTGCCAACATACGTCAGTCTTGAGCAAATTCGCCGCCGAATCTGTGAACTGCACCGCAGTTCCGCCCCAATGGCGAGCCATGGAATTTGCCGTATACCAGGAAAGAGAAATCAGGATTCTCTGCCGCTTCGTGTGTGGGGTGTGCGCTTACGCTGTCAACAGCACGACAAGCGTGCCGAGAAATCTCGTCATCAGCGCTTCGTGATACGAAGTTCCACGCGTCGGTTTACGGCATGGGTAGCCGAATTGGATTCACCGTAGCCACGGACCGTCAGGTTCGCCGGGTTACCGCCCGCCTGCTCGAGGTATGCACGCACGACCTCCGCACGACGTTGCGACAAGCCCATGTTGTAGCGTTCGGGACCTGAAATATCCGCGTAGCCTGCAATCTCGACCTGCAGATCGGAGTGGCGCGACAAGATTGATGCCGAATGGTCGAGCAGACGTTTCGAAGCCGGGTGGAGCATGTCCGAATCAAACCCGAAGTAGATATTTTTGAGGTCGATTGTCTCTTGGATTTCGCAGCCGTTGAGGTCGACGTTGGCGCCTGCCACGGTACCTGGACACCGATCCCTGTCATCGGTAACGCCGTCATGATCGCTGTCCTGATAGGCAGCAGGTTCCGGTGCGCTGGCTGCCACCACCGGTATCGACGAGTCGGAACCGCCGCCGAACGAGTACTGCATGCCGAGCGAAGTAACCTGGTCCATCAGACCAGTGCTGTCGAATGCGTGTCGTAAGCGATATTCGGCCCGCAGTGACCAGGGACTATCGCTAAAATTAACCTGCAATCCAAGGCCGGCCGTTGCCGTCACGCTGCTCGACGTCGTACCGGCATCTGGAATGCCGCCAAAATCCGGGAGACTGGCATCTGCACGCAGATAGCCCAGTCCACCAATGGCATAAGGGGAAAACATGCTTTCGGGACGGAATTTACGAATAGCGTTAACACCGATCTCCAGGTGTTCCTGGCCCGGAAAACCGTCAATATCGTGATAGCCGAGCAGACCCTCCAGCAAGAAGCGCTCGCTCATCTCCCTTCCGACCTGAATCTGCCCGCCCGCAAAGGAATCGTCGAGCAGGCGGTCACCGTCATCGTCGGTATAGACGATTGAAGGCGCAATATACCAATCTCCCTCATCGGCTTGCGCCGGCAATGAAACGAGGAGCAATGGAGCAAGAGCAAGTAGCTTGAGTAGTCTGGTCATGTCGCTGGATGTCGTCCCGAGTCTGGCACTCAATGTAGACCAAATTCACATATGGAACTGTGAGATTAATCACAAGCTTACCAAGGAATATGTTAAAACGCCCGCGTTCAACGATCGACGCTTAGTAATGAAAAGCTGGCCACCACGGCAGAAATGAAGCGCAATCACTCCACCGCGGCGGTCGCTTTGCACTTACCTACCTGAGTTGCGGGCTATCCAGAGCAATTTCTTTCTTCTCGCTGTTGGCATTGTCGTACCAACGAGCCAGGCGCAACTTGATTGCGACACCGTGACGGTCGAGAATCGAACCGAGCGCAATCGCGCCGGCGCCGAAGAGCGCGAGATCAATCCAGCTGCTGGTGATGATCAGCTGCACCAGGGCATCGAAACCAAACAGCGTACCCGCGCCTAGTGTGATCAGGCCGGCGATGATCGTGATCAGCTGTCTGCCCCCGGCGCCCCACACTAGCAGCAATGTACCTGCGGTCAGGCTGAGCAGCGCGCTCAACGCGCTCGGCAACATCGCTACGCTCATCGTGAAGCTGAGGGCGACGGCAGTACTGATAGAAACGCCGATCGCCTTCGCGAGTGCGCGGCTGTCTGTCCTGCGTATGAGGTCCATCGCAAGCGCTGCGTAGGTGATAGCGAACACCGGCGCCAGCAGAGCCCGCGCGATGCTGAGTTCGACCGCATTTGTCAGCGCGAACGCGATGACCATCGCCAGTGGCCACGACACCAACTCGAGGGCCATAGCCAACCGGGCACTTCGATCCGGGAACTCCGACGCCTGACGTGCGGCCAGGAACAGAGCCATCGTGACCATAGCGATCATCAGGCTGTCCACCTGGTAGAAGTACATGCTGCGGAACAGGATGATGCCGAGCGGAATGAACAGCGTCGCCAACGCGAATTTGCCCTCGCCGGTTTTCAGCGCGAGATTTTCGCGTGTTAGCTTAGTCATGACGAACAGTGCGTACATAACTCCGGCCAGAGCTATCGTGCCTGCGGCAACCGAACCTCGTATCGGCAGCAACAACAGTGCGTTGAGCACCAGAAAGTGCATCGCCAGTGGCTTCGCGGACCGCCGCGCCATGATCGCAAAACAGAACAGCGTGACAGGCACGAGCACCAACAGAGCAGCACCCATTGTTATGCCGATGCTGGTGACATCCTCGATTCGCCAGTCGGCGTAGCCGGGGTAGGTCGTTAGACCACCATCCCACTGGAACACCGAGTAAAGCAACGCCCCTAGAATGGTGAAGTTGGCAGGAATCGACACGAGCGCAAGCCCGAAGAACAATCGCGCACCCTTCGTTTCCTTGACGATGTGGCTCATTGCAAAGCCGGCCACACCGAGCAACCCGGTTTGCGTCAGCAACAACAGGTAACGGCTGATGTCATTACCGGCGTTCCAGCCCTGTAGCAGAAACACGGACATCGATGCCAGAATGACACCGGCTCCCAGTAGGCGCAGCGCCTCCGACAACGTTGCGAAGTTGCGCACGGACTGCATGACACTGTCGACACTGAAGCGTGACGTCGACAGCGTGATATCTTCGCCATCGTCCACGATCGTGTTTGTGTCGAATGCCGATACACGCGTATTCATGACGAATCCTCCTTGTCAGCTTGAAGCAGATCCTCGAGTTCGGCGCGCAGTTCGGCCGTATCTTCCTCGGCCAGGAATGTCGACTCCAGCAGATCGGAGTTCGTCGCCGCACCCATCAGGATCTCGGTCTCGCCGAGGTTGATCTCCCAGCGATCGAACGTGTCCTCGATTTCGCCGTATGAGACGCCCTCGATGTTGTTGATCGTGCGCATTGCATCGGCAACCGATTGTCGCGAGCGCATCATGTTGCGCTGCTGCGCAACTTCACCGATGCGGACTTCGATTTTCTTCACCTGCTCGGAAACGCGTGCTTCGAGCTCGTCGTGCTTTGCAATCGATTCCTCCAGGTTCTGCATTTGTTGTTCGCAGTCCTTGCGTCGGCGCAGGCACTCGAGGGCCTTTGATTCGTCCTGGGCCGCGACGCTCCTGGCGCGTTCGGTCCAGCGACCGACAGCCAACTTCAGGTTGGAGTGGCGGGTCTTGAGGTTATGCCCGTCCTTGCGAACGCGCTCGAGGCGCACGCGGGAACGGGCAGCCGCCTGCTGCGTTTCGCGAAGTGCGGCATTGACGATGGCGTCATGGTTCTCGACCTTGCTCACGGCGCGGTCGACCGACGATGTAATGCTGGTGGATATCCTTCGTATAAGACTCATGACAACTCCTCTCTTGGTGAGTGCAACACCGAGCGTAAGAGCTGGTATAGTAATTAGCAACCTTCTTCGTAATAGTTGGCTATTGGGGACTTTGAGTACTATTTTTTAATACTTACTAA
>CAYTNO010000125.1:0-6103 GCA_964439125.1 uncultured Woeseiaceae bacterium
GTAATTGCATCAAGAGTTTCGCTTAAGGTACCGATTTGATTGGGTTTTATCAATACCGAATTAGCAATCTTCTCGTCGATGCCGCGCTGAATGATCGCGGTGTTCGTAACGAAATTGTCGTCGCCAACCAGCTGGACGCGGTCCCCAATGGCCTCGGTGTGTATCTTCCAGCCCTCCCAGTCGCTTTCGTCCATACCATCTTCGATCGATATAATCGGGTAGGCATCGGCTAGCTCAGCCAGATACGCGCTAAAACCGGCCGAATCATAAGTTTTGCCCTCAGACTTTAGGTCGTACACACCATCTGAGTAGAGCTCTGACGCCGCAACATCGATACCCAGCAGAATCTGCCCGCCCGGTGTAAACCCGGCGCGCTCTATCGCGACCATGATGGTATCGAGCGCCGCACGGTTTGATGGCAGGTTCGGTGCGAAGCCGCCCTCATCCCCAACCGCCGTGTTCATGCCCTGCTCGCGCAACACACTTTTTAGCGAATGAAAAATCTCTGCACCGTAGCGAAGCGCTTCCGTGAAGTTCGGTGCGCCAACCGGCAGAATCATGAACTCCTGGATATCGACACTGTTGTCCGCGTGTGCGCCGCCGTTGATGATGTTCATCATCGGCACGGGCATTTCTGTACTGCTACCCAGGTGGCGGAAGAACGAAACGCCCTGGGAGGCTGCCTCCGCTTTGCTGGCCGCGAGCGATATTGCCAGCAGCGCATTGGCGCCCAGATTGCCTTTGTTTTCGCTGCCATCGAGATCGATCATGGATTGATCGAGCGCCCGCTGGTTTTCGAATTCCTTGCCAAGTAACGCATCTCGCAGCGAGCCGTTAACATTGGCAACGGCTTTCTGTACGCCTTTGCCAAGGTACCGTGACTTGTCACCATCTCTGAGTTCGACGGCCTCGCGAGTGCCCGTAGATGCACCGGATGGCACGGCCGCACGCGCGGTCGTACCGTCTGCCAGAGAAACATCCGCCTCAACGGTAGGGTTGCCGCGTGAATCCAGAATCTCGCGGCCTTGAATTTTTGTGATTTTAATCATTGGTCTTCCAGGTAGTCGTGTTTTTTAATACTGGTGTCGATTGAGACGAGCATCTCAAGCAGTGCGCGCATTTTATCCAGCGGCCAGGCGTTGGGCCCGTCGCTAAGCGCCTTATTCGGGTCGGGGTGCGTCTCCATGAACAGCCCGGCGATGCCGGCGGCTGTTGCCGCACGCGCCAATACCGGGATGAACTCGCGCTGCCCGCCAGATGAGTCGCCTTTACCGCCCGGCAACTGCACCGAATGCGTAGCATCAAAGACAACCGGGCAACCAGTACCACGCATGACTGCGAGACTGCGCATGTCGGACACCAGGTTGTTATAGCCGAACGAGAAGCCACGCTCACAGACCATGATGTCTTCATTGCCAGTGGACTTGGCCTTATCGACGACGTTTTGCATCTCCCACGGTGACAGGAACTGGCCTTTCTTGATGTTGACCGGTTTTCCTGCGCTTGCTGCACGCAAGATAAAATTGGTTTGCCGACAGAGGAATGCTGGTGTTTGCAGCACATCGACCACATCGGCAACTTCGTCCATTGCCGTGTCTTCATGCACATCGGTCAGTATCGGAACTTCAATCTGTCGCTTGACCTCGGCGAGAATCCGCAGACCCTCTTCCATTCCAGGACCACGAAAACTGCTGCTGGAACTTCGGTTGGCCTTGTCGAACGACGACTTGTAGATAAACGGTACACCCAGATCCGCGCAGATTTCTTTGAGCGCACCGGCCGTATCCAATGCCATCGCTTCGCTTTCAACGACACAAGTGCCTGCTATCAGGAAAATTGGCTGGCTATTGCCAGCATCAAAACCGCACAGCTTCATGCCTGGGCAACCTTTGGCAGTGAACCCTCATGATGCTTGCGTGCTGCGGCGACAAAGCCTGTAAACAGCGGATGGCCATCACGGGGGTTCGACGTGAACTCGGGGTGAAACTGGCTCGCGAGAAACCATGGGTGATCCGGGATCTCGACCATCTCGACGAGATCGTCGATCGACAGGCCTGAGAAACGCAAACCGGCTTCCTCAAGCACGTCACGATAATTGTTGTTCACTTCATAGCGATGACGATGGCGCTCTTCGATACTCGTTGCGCCATAGCTGTTCGCCGCGAGCGAACCCTCCGCAAGGCTGACCTGCTGTGCACCGAGGCGCATGGTGCCGCCCATATCCGAGGCTTCATCGCGTTGCTCGAAGTCGCCGGTCTCAGTTTGCCATTCTGTTATCAATGCGACCACCGGATGTGGCGTTTTCTTGTCGAACTCTGTGCTCATCGCCCCTTCTAACCCGGCCAGGTTGCGTGCCGCCTCGATGACGGCCACCTGCATTCCGAGGCAGATGCCAAGGTAAGGAATGCCGTTCTCGCGGGCAAAACGTACCGTTTCGATCTTGCCTTCTATACCCCTGTCACCGAAACCTCCGGGCACGACAATGCCGTCCAACCCTTTGAGACAGTCGACGCCCTCTTCTTCGACATTTCTGGACTCGATGTATTGAATCTTGACCTTGGTGCGGGTGTGAATTCCGCCGTGGTTGAGCGCTTCAACGAGTGAAATGTACGAATCCTTGAGACCCATGTACTTGCCGACCATTGCTATATTGACCTCGGCCTCCGGGTGTTGCTTGGCGTCGACTATTTCATCCCACTCGGAAAGGTCTGCTTCAGGCAGGTCGAGCCCGAGCTGCTTCGCCACAATGCTGTCGAGACCCTGCTCGTGCATCATCGCCGGAATCTTGTAGAGATCGTCCGCGTCGTAAGCAGAGATAACGGCCTTTTCCTGAACATTGGTGAACAGCGCGATTTTGGTCCGTTGCTCCATTGGCAACGGATTTTCCGACCGGCAGACGAGGATGTCTGGTTGTATACCGATTGAACGCAGTTCTTTGACCGAGTGCTGCGTCGGTTTCGTTTTGATCTCCGAAGATGTCGGAATGAAGGGCACGAGCGTCAGGTGCACATAGACGACTCGATCGTGTCCGAGCTCGATACCCATCTGACGAATCGCTTCGAGAAACGGAAGAGACTCGATATCGCCGACCGTGCCGCCAATCTCTACGAGGCAGATGTCGGCATCGCCGGCGCCTTTCTTGACGCCTTTCTTGATCTCGTCCGTGATATGCGGAATTACCTGTACGGTAGCACCCAGATATTCGCCGCGGCGCTCCTTGGCAATCACGCTCTCGTAAATACGACCCGTGGTGTAGTTGCTGTGACGACCACCTTTGGCCGTGCGTACAAATCGTTCGTAGTGGCCGAGGTCAAGATCCGTCTCGGTGCCATCGTGCGTAACGAATACCTCGCCATGCTGGAACGGGCTCATCGTACCTGGATCGACGTTGATGTACGGATCGAGCTTGATCATGCTGATCGAAAGCCCACGTGCCTCAAGAATTGCGCCGAGGCATGCTGAGGTGATCCCTTTGCCGAGCGAAGAAACCACGCCGCCTGTAATGAAAACATACGATGTCATATGCGAACCTAAGTTAATCACCGACGCAAACAAAAAAGGGCTGGAATAAAAGCATCTAAGACTCTCGCTTAGAACTCTTTTCCAACCCTTGGGAATACACGCCGTCGTTGGAGATAAGACGGTTTTAAACGTTAACAGAACACCCCTAATGAAACAATGAAAGACTAGTGAATAGAGGGTCTATTTCGCCATTCAATTGCAGTACCCGCCTCACTCATTGCTGAAGCCGCAATCCAGAGATCGGCAACCGCGACAAGTTCCCCACCTGAATACAGCAATGGCAGGCACTCTCGCATCCATGGAACGACGCCCTCGTCTTGAAGTAGTTTCTTGAGTTTGCGCGTATGTGATTGACCTACAGGCCTAAATTCCTCGCCGCCAACTCGATATCTCACCTCAAGGCCTTTACCAATGACCGCGTCCGAGAGCCCTGATTCGGCATTCTGGACGAGCAGCAATGTGCCAAGCTGGCCCGGCAAATCTACATGATCGCCAACGACGGCGGTTGTCTCTGGCCACTGCGAATCCACAACAACGTCGGGCAGCAAATAGAGGTGCCCGCGGTAGCGCCGAACACGAACCCCCGGCCAGCTGACGAGAGGCTGTGCATCCTCTCGCGCCTCGAGCAGATGAGATTGAATTTGTTGCAGGTGCACAGCTCCCGGCATCGGCATCCCCAGGCTAAAAACGACATGCCGCAAGAGATTGCGCTGGCGTGCTGAAGACAGTGCCTTGAGTTCGCTGATTCGCAAACGATCAGGTCTGTCGCCCACCTGCTCGCGATCCGTTGCAGCAAGTTCAGTGAGCAACGACGTCGCTTCACGTGCCAGCGCCGCGCTGCGCCGAATGCGACCGGCGGCATCGGGCCAACGCGTTTCAAGCCGTGGCAATATCTCGTGACGCAGATAGTTGCGATCGAATTGCTGATCGGCGTTTGATGGATCGTCCACCCAGACCAGACCGCGCTCGCTGGCGTATTGTTCGAGTTCACTTCGCGATATCTCAAGCAGCGGCCGCACCAACCAACCGCATGCGAACGGTCGAATCGAACCAATACCGGCGAGACCAGCTGGCCCGCTGCCCCGCATCAGATTAAGCAACAGGGTTTCTGCCTGATCGTCCTTGTGATGCGCGCTCAATAACCAGTCATTCGGCTCGAGCATGTCTCCAAGCGCGGCATAACGCGCTTTTCGTGCCGCAGCCTCCGGACCCATTCCGGATTGGCGGTCGACGTCGACCTTCAGCCCGTGAAACTCGATCCCGAGCCCATCGGCGAACTCCTCACAATGATCGGCCCAGACGGCTGACTCCGCGTGCAAGCCGTGATCGACATGCACAGCAACGAGTGGAATCTGGTGCGTAGCTTGGCTGTCAGCCAGTACATGTAACAAAACAGCAGAATCGAGACCGCCAGAGAAAGCAATCACGTACCGGGCTGGCGATGCTGAGGCTGCCGAAAGCTCCGCGAGCTGTCGGAGCAAAACATCGGAGGCGAAGCTCACGCCTCTTTAAATTGACCGAAGCTGGCGAGGCGTCGGTGGCGGTTCTCGAGCAGTTGCTGCACCGATAGAGCTTCGAGATCTTCGATATTTTTCAACAGAGCATTTCGAAGTACTTCTGCCGCCTGCTTAGGGTCTCGATGGGCACCGCCCAACGGCTCTTCGAGTATTTCGTCAACGAGACCAAACCCGCTCAGGTCTTTGGCCGTAATTCGCATTGCCTCCGCGGCATCTTCAGCCTTATCGGCACTCTTCCACAAGATCGACGCGCAACCTTCTGGCGAGATTACCGAGTAAATTCCGTATTGCAGCATGAGCAAGCGATCGCCAACACCTATTGCCAACGCGCCTCCGGAGCCACCTTCGCCGATAACGACGCTGATAATCGGAGTCTTGAGACCGGACATCAGGTACAGGCTCTGGGCGATAGCCTCACTTTGACCACGTTCCTCAGCACCAACACCGGGATAGGCACCCGGCGTATCGATCAGAGTTACGACAGGCAGTGAGAACTTTTCGGCCATGCGCATCAGGCGCTGCGCCTTGCGGTAGCCCTCCGGTTTGGGCATACCGTAATTGCGGCGCACACGTTCTTTGGTATCGCGCCCCTTTTGGTGCCCGATAAACATGACCGCTTTGCCGTCAACACGGCCAATACCACCGATTATCGCGGAGTCATCCGCGTACATGCGATCGCCGTGCAATTCCTGAAAGTCGGGCGAGATCATTTCGAGGTAGTCGAGCGTGTACGGGCGCATTGGATGCCGAGCCACTTGCGCAATCTGCCACGCACTCAATTTGGCAAAGATACTCTTGGTCAGCGACTCGCTCTTGGCACGTAAGCGCACCACCTCATCATTGATGTTGATCTCAGCATCGTCACCGACGAAGCGTAGCTCTTCGATCTTCGCTTCAAGTTCGGCGATCGGCTGCTCAAATTCGAGGAACTTCAGGTCCATACGATCAAACTCTACATTATTTCGCGGCCGGGTGCGTACAGCATCCGAACATTCTTGCTACCCAGTAATTCGGTCAGCTTGTCGCGCAATTCACGGCTTTGGCGCACAGCCCAATCAGGCCCC
>CAYTNO010000126.1:0-6092 GCA_964439125.1 uncultured Woeseiaceae bacterium
CGCCAGGAAAGCCTTCTGGTACATCCGAAACGGCATGCCACCGTCATTCGAAATCGCATGGGCGCGACGCGTGATGGCAAGTTGACTGCCGTCGAAGCAACGCTTTATGGCGATGGCGGTGCTTACGCCAGTCTTAGTGAGAAGGTCCTGACGCGCGCCAGCACACATGCGGCCGGCCCCTACGACGTGCCGAATGTGAAAGTGGATTGCTTTGCCATGTACACCAACAACGCACCCAGCGGCGCCTTCCGTGGATTCGGCGTGACGCAGAGTTGTTTCGCTGTCGAAAGCAACATGGACATCCTCGCCGAGCAGCTCGAACTCGACGCTGTCGAAATTCGCCGAACGAACGCACTGGATGTTGGCTCAGTAACCTCAACAGGCCAGGTCATGCGGGAGAGTGCCGGGCTGAATGAATGCATCGACCTGGTTGAGCGCGATTTGCGCGGCGATGACTTTCGTTGGACATGGCAGGAAGGCAATCGACGCTTCGCCTGGGGTCTCGCCGCTGCCTACAAGAACACCGGCCTCGGCGGTGGCGCCCCCGACAAAGCCAGCGCCGAAGTTGAAGTGTGGCTGGATCCGGATAAGGGAACGAGAGCCGAGGTACGCATCTCCTCTGCTGAAATGGGCCAGGGCCTTCCGGTCGTACTTGCAGCTTGTGCGGCCGAAGAACTGGGCATTGATGCAAGCGCCGTGAACGTGTTGCTCGGGGATACGGACTACTGTCCCGATGGCGGTCCGACGACCGCGAGTCGGCAAACGTTTGTCAGCGGCAACGCCGTGCGGCTCGCAGCGAAGGATGCGGCGAAGCAACTTAAGGACGCGAAACCCGGAACCAATATTGTGGCTCGTTACGACTACCTCGCACCGGAAACAAAACCACTGGGTAGCGGCGGCGACATGCACGTCGCGTTCGGCTTCGGTGTTCAAGCCGCCCTGTGCGAGGTCGACATGGACTCGGGTGAAGTGCAGGTCCACAAGATCATCGCCGCACATGATGTTGGTCGCGCCATCAATCCATTGACGCTGCAGGGACAGATAGAGGGCGGCATCGTCATGTGCATCGGCTATACGCTGACAGAGCATTATATCCAGGAAGACGGCAAACCCTGGACCGACGTATTGGCGCGTTACAAGATTCCGAGTATCAGTCACACGCCCACGATCACGTCGCACATCGTCGAGCACAACACCTCAACAGGACCGTACGGAGCAAAAGGCGTCGGTGAATTGCCCAGCATTCCGACCAGCGCTGCTATTACCAATGCAATCTACCGCGCCACGGGCGTGCGCATGCGGAGCTTGCCTGTCGACCAGGATGAACTGCTGCGCGCGGCGCGCGCGGGAGATACCGAAGTTGAACTGGCTTGGGGCGACCTGAAGCCGATCCCGAACATCGCTCTTGGAGGCGAACAATGAGTTTGATACCGGACATTCGACACGATGTTCTCGAAAAGACCATAGAGCGCGCACGCGCACGCAATATCATTCTGCCAACGTTCGCCCAGCAGAAAGATCCCAGCCTTGTGCCGGCGGCCATATCTGCGCGGCTCAAGAAGGTTGGCCTGTGGGATTTAGACCCCGCGAACCTGTTCCGCATCACCTGGAAAAATGAGCCCGTCGAAAACGGTGGCGGATTTGGCGAAGGCAACTGGATTGAGTTCCCCAAAGCACTGACGGGCGTGGATGCCACCATCATTGGAATCGTTGGCAACTGGTTTCCGACAGGCGCCCACAAGGTTGGTGCTGCATATGGTTGTCTTGTACCACGTCTGGTCACTGGCAATTTCGACCCGGAGACGCAGAAGGCAGTTTGGCCGTCCACGGGCAACTACTGTCGTGGCGGCGCCTACGACTGTGCGTTGCTGGCCTGCCCCGCCGTCGCCATCCTGCCCGAAGGCATGAGCCGTGAGCGATTCGAATGGCTAGAGGAAATTGGCACCGACGAAATCATCGCGACGCCTGGAACGGAGTCAAACGTCAAGGAAATATACGATAAATGTTGGGAACTTCGGGAAAAACGTGGAGATGGAGTCATTATCTTCAACCAGTTCGAGGAGTTCGGCAACGCTATCTGGCACTACCAGATGACGGGTTCGCTCATTAATGAGGTCTTCGAGAACCATTACAGCGATGGGCGGCGGCTGTCCGCGTACGTCAGTGCAACCGGCTCGGCCGGAACCATCGCCGCCGGTGATTACCTGCGTACGCAACACCCCGGAATTCGGGTGGTAGCGACTGAAGCGCTGCAATGCCCCACCCTGCTGCAGTTCGGCTTCGGCGAGCATCGCATCGAGGGCATTGGCGACAAACATATTCCGTGGGTACACAACGTACGCAACACCAATATGGTTGCCGCCGTCGATGACGAACAAACGATGCAACTCATGCGCCTGTTCAACGAAAAAGAAGGCCGTGAGTGCTTGCTGCGCGAGGGTGTGGATGAAGAAACGCTGCAATCGCTCGACATGATCGGTATCTCGGGCCTGTGCAACCTCGTCGCCAGCATCAAGACCGCGCGCTACTACGACATGGATGGCCGCGACGTAATCTTCACGCCGCTGACGGACTCGATGCAACTGTATGCGTCGCGCATGCAGGAAGCCGAGCAGACACACGGCCCCTACACCACGCGCATGGCCGACCAGCACTACGCGCGCTACCTGCAGGGAATTACAACCGACCACCTACGCGAGTTGAGCTACGCGGATCAAAAGGCGTTGCACAATTTCAAATACTTCACGTGGGTGGAACAGCAAGGTCGAACATCGGACGAGCTGCGGCAACTTTGGGACGAAGACTTCTGGAAAGGAGTCTTCTCGCAGGACGTCGTGGATGAATGGGATCGGTTGATCGATGCCTTTAACAACGCAACAGGATTGCAAAACAATGAATGACACTTATTTTGCCGGCGCACGGGAACTCGAAACGGATCTCGTGCATTTCATGCAGGACATCATCCGTATTCCCTCACTGAGTTCAGAAGAAGGCGCAGTGGTGAAACGCATCCAGGATGAAATGCTGAAGCTTGGTTACGACGAAGCACGCATCGATCCGATGGGCAACGTTATTGGACGGATCGGTGACGGGCCGATAGTGATCGCCCTGGACGGCCATGTCGATACGGTCGACGTCGGTGACCTGTCGCTCTGGGATCGGGACCCGCATTCAGGCGATATCGAGAATGGAATTCTGTATGGCCGCGGCACGAGTGACATGAAAGGTGGCGTCGCATCCAGCGTCTATGCAGGCGCACTGCTGAAGAAACTCGGAGTACCTGACAACGTGACGCTGTATGTCACCGGAACGGTGCAGGAAGAAGACTGCGATGGCTTGTGCTGGCAATACATCGTGAACGAAGACGGACTGCGCCCGGATCTTGTGGTGATTACCGAACCGACCAGCCTGCGCATCTATCGCGGACATCGCGGTCGCATGGAGATCGAAGTGCATACGTCCGGCATCTCCTGCCACGGCTCGGCACCCGAGCGAGGAGATAACGCGGTCTACAAAATGGCAGGCATCATCGCTGACATCGAGAAACTCAACGAGCAACTGGAACCGCGCGAGCCGCTCGGCAAAGGCACGGTCACTATCAGCGAAATCCGTTCGTCCTCGCCCAGCCTGTGCGCCGTTGCCGATGGCTGCACGATACATCTCGATCGCCGCCTGACAATTGACGAAACCGAAGAAACTTCGGTGGCCGAAATTCTCGCGTTGCCATCAGTCAAAGCTGCAAATGCGACAGTGACGGTACTCGACTACGCCGTGCCAAGTCACACGGGGCTGACTTACCCGACCCGCAAGTACTTCCCCACGTGGGAGATGCCCGAAAGCGAACCGGCGGTACAGGCTGCGATGGCCGCGCACAAAACCGCGTTTGGCGAGGAGGCTGAAGTTGGCCACTGGACGTTCAGCACTAACGGCGTTGCAACAGCGGGCATGCACAATATTCCAACAGTTGGTTTCGGGCCAGGTCATGAGCACTTTGCGCACGCCCCCAATGAACAAACCGAGATCGAACACCTCGTGCGTTGCACGGCTTTTTACGCAGCGCTCGTGAATACCTTTTCGAAAGGAGAAAACTCCAAGTGACTATCGAAGCAAAACCCATCACGGACAAAATGAAGGGGCGCGACTGGTTAATGACGCAGGACTGGTCCGATGACGAAATCGAGCTCGCGCTGGAAACCGCGGGTCAGTTGAAAGAAGAATTCAAGAGCGGCATTCCGACCTTGCATCTCGCGCATAAAACCGCATTTCTGATTTTCTTTGACAAGTCCACGCGCACCCGTAACTCGTTTGAGGCGGGTATGACCCAGCTTGGCGGGCACGCGCATTTCATCGACTCCGAGACATCGCAAATCGCGCATGGCGAAAGCCCGAAAGACATGGGTACTATCCTGTCCGGTTACGGTCACGGCATTGCCATCCGTCATGACCTTGTTCCCGGTGAAGGCCAATCTTATATGCGTGACGTCGCGCAATGGGCCGACGTCCCCGTCATCAACATGCAGTGCGATGTGGATCACCCCTGCCAGAACCTCGCTGACCTGATGACGATCCGCGAAGAATTCGGCAAAGACCTGCGTGACCTGAAGATCGCTGTGTCCTGGGCCTATGCACCGAGCTACGTGAAGCCGATGTCTGTTCCACAAGGGCTGATCATGCTTATGACGCGCTTCGGCATGAACGTGACGCTGGCGCATCCACCCGAATACACTTTAATGGACGAGCCCATGAAGCTCGCACGTGAAAACGCCGAACGATCCGGTGGCAAATTCGAAGTGGTAGACAACATGGAAGATGCATTCGCCGACGCTGACATCGTGTATCCAAAGAGCTGGGGCGTCGAATCTTTGTTCAGTAATCCGGAGCAGGCGATGAATGTGGCGCAGCAGTACAAGCATTGGATCTGCGATGAAGCAATGATGGCGCGTGCAAAGAAGGAAGCGATTTATATGCATTGCCTGCCTGCCGATCGCGGCTGTGAAGTAACAGACGCCGTCATCGACGGCCCGCAGTCGCGTGTCTATCCCGAGGCCGACAACCGTCTGCATACGGCCAAGGCCCTGATGGCGTTGACGATGTAGCGAAAGATGAGCGACATAAACACACATGGCAGCAACAACTCGGATAGCCCGCTCGTGGTTATTGCGATCGGCGGCAACTCATTGATCAAAGATTCCGATCACATGTCCGTTATTGATCAGTATCGTGCCGCGGGCGAAACCAGTGGCTACATCGCGCCAATCGTTAACCAGGGTTTCCGGGTCGTGATCACGCATGGCAATGGCCCGCAGGTCGGCTTCATATTGTTGCGCTCCGAACTCGCCAAGGGCGTTCTGCACTCGGTTCCGTTGGCCAACTGCGTAGCTGACACGCAAGGAGCCATCGGTTTTCAGATTGCTCAGTCCCTGCAGAATGAGTTTTTGCTACAGGGGACTAAAAAGCAGGTTGTCTCGGTCGTGACGCAGGTTGTTGTCGACGAGGATGATCCGAGCTTCGCGAATCCCAGTAAACCGGTCGGCCCGTTCATGACCGAGAAGGAAGCGCAGCAGCACGCGCTGGAAGACGGTTGGGCGGTAGCAGAAGACGCGGGCCGCGGCTGGCGCCGGGTAGTGCCGTCACCGGCTCCTCTGGAAATTATCGAGTTGGAGTCAATTCGCACGCTCATCAACAGTGGAGCCCTTGTCATTGCCGTTGGTGGCGGTGGCATCCCGGTGGTGTACAAGCCCGACGGCACGCTGCGACCCCGCCCTGCTGTAATCGATAAAGATGCGGCGTCGTGTTTGCTGGCTCTGGAGTTGGGCGCATCGGTACTTATTTTCTCGACCGATGTCGATAAAGCTACGAGAAACTACGGTACGCCTGAGCAGCTGGAAATCGATCAAATGAATGTTGCACAGTGCCGCCAATACCTGGACGAAGGACACTTCGCCGTCGGCAGCATGCGGCCGAAAATTGAGAGCGCGATCAAGTTTCTCGAGAACGGCGGAAAAGAGGTCATCATTACACAGCCGCATCATCTCGAAGGAGCGTTACAAGGAATCTACGGCACGCATATCGTGCCCTGATTGCCGCAAGAA
>CAYTNO010000127.1:0-6086 GCA_964439125.1 uncultured Woeseiaceae bacterium
AATCGAGTGCATCTTGCGCTTGTATGCGACAGCTTCTCTGGCCGAACTCAGCTCAGGCTCGGACACAATCTCAAGCAACGGTGTACCAGCCCGATTGAGGTCGATACCAGAGTAGCGATCGAGCCCTTCATGGATCGACTTGCCAGCGTCTTCTTCGAGATGCGCGCGAGTAATACCGATGCGCTTTTCATTGCCGTCTGCGTCGGTGATGAAAAGTTCGCCGCGCTCAACGATGGGCAACTCGAATTGGCTTATTTGGTAGCCCTTCGGCAGATCCGGGTAAAAATAATTCTTGCGCGCGAACACCGATCGCGGCGCAACTGTTGCGTTTACAGCGAGACCGAATTTGGCCGCCATACGCACGACTTCCTCGTTAAGTACTGGCAGAACGCCCGGGTAACCGAGGTCTACGAGGCAAGCCTGGGTATTTGGTTCCGCGCCATAGGCAGTCGACGCGGCCGAGAAAATCTTGCTTTTCGTTGCGAGTTGGGCATGAACCTCGAGCCCGATAACAACTTCCCACTGGCCGCTCATCGGAAGTCCTCAGGACACGCGTCGTTCCAGTCTGTACGTTGCTCGTACTGGTGCGCACAATTGAGTAGCGTCTCTTCATCAAAGTGCGCGCCTACGAGGTGTAAGCCAACTGGTAGACCGTCAACCATGCCGCAAGGCACAGAAATACCCGGTAATCCCGCGAGGTTCGCACCGATCGTGTAGATGTCGTTGAGGTACATCGTAATCGGATCATCTATCTTATCGCCGAGCTTGAATGCCGGCGTCGGCACTGTCGGTCCGGCAATGACATCCACACCTGCGAATGCTTTTCTGAAGTCATCCGCAATCAGTTGTCGTACCTGCTGAGCCTTGAGGTAATACGCATCGTAGTAGCCCGCGGACAAAACATATGTTCCGGTCATGATGCGGCGCTTGACCTCGGCGCCAAACCCTTCGCCACGACTGCGACAATAGAGGTCAAACAGATCCTCGGCATCATCGGCGCGATGACCAAAACGGACGCCGTCAAAGCGCGACAGATTCGATGAACACTCCGCCGGCGCAACGACGTAATAGGTCGGTACGGATAGTTCGAGGTTGGGCAGATCCACCTCAGTCAAAATGGCACCCTGCGCTTCAAGCAGTGCGAGCGCATCTTTGACGGCAACAGCGCAATTTTCGTCGAGACCTTCATCGAAGTGCTGGCGAACGATGCCAACGCGCAACCCCTTGAGCGACTTGTCTAGACCGGCGACGTAATCTGGCACCGGTTGATTGATCGACGTGGAATCGCGTTCGTCAAACCCGGCCATGACGCCGAGCAGCATCGCTGCATCAGCGGTACTGCGAGTAATGACGCCCGCCTGATCGAGGCTCGATGCGAATGCGATCATGCCGTATCGCGAAACACGGCCGTAGGTCGGCTTCAGCCCAACGGTGCCTGTCAGCGCGGCTGGTTGGCGAATCGACCCACCCGTATCCGTCCCCGTCGCGGCAGGCGCGAGTCGAGCAGCAACAGCCGCCGCCGATCCGCCAGATGAGCCGCCCGGAGAACACTCGAGGTTCCAGGGGTTCATCACAGGACCGAAATAGCTCGTCTCATTCGACGAGCCCATCGCGAACTCGTCCATGTTGGACTTGCCGAGCATGACGGCGCCCGCCTCGGCCATACGTTGCACGACGGTTGCGTCGTACGGAGAGACGAAGTTTTCGAGCATGCGCGAGCCGCAAGTTGTCAGGACGTCGCGCGTACAAAAAATATCTTTATGGACGATGGGCAGACCGTTAAGTACGCCCGCATTGCCTGAGGCTCTTGCGTCGTCCGCGCGCTGCGCATCCGCAAGAGCCTGTTCGGCCGTAACGGTGATGAACGCGTTCAGCGTGCCATTGTGCGAATCAATGCGATCCAGCAGGGCCCTGGTAATGTCGACAGACGAGAAAGTGCCTTTCTCGAGACCGGCGGCGAGCTGTGTCAGCGTCTGAAGATGCAGATCCTGGCTCATGCGTCACTCGATGACCTTGGGAACGAGATACAGGCCATCACTGACAGCCGGCGCGTTCTCCTGGAAATGATCGCGGTCAATAGTCTCAGTGACCTCATCTACGCGCAGCCGTTGAGTCTCATTGAATGGGTGTGCCATCGGCACGACGCCGTCGGTGGCCGCCTGGCTCAACTGGTCGACGAAATCGACGATTCGAGACAGTTTTTCGACCGTTTCGGCCGACTCATCTTCGGCGAGCCTGAGTCTCGCCAGCGTCGCAATGTGCTGAACCTGATCTTTATCGAGTGACACGGAGAAATTCCTGCTTTGCGGTTCGTGCTTCACCCCCTGGCGAGCGCGCCCGCAATAATACACGCCGCCTTGTGCAATGTCGTGCGCATTGTTAGATTAGCGCGTTAATCCTATTTCGGAAGCTTTCCTTAACATGTTCAAGAACATACTGGGTTATTTCTCCAATGACCTTTCGATCGACCTCGGCACTGCCAACACGCTGATTTACTCGCGTGGACACGGCATCGTCCTCGATGAACCCTCTGTTGTCGCCATTCGCGAGGACAGCGGTCGCGGTGGCCGCGTGGTCGAAGCTGTCGGCGCTGAGGCCAAGAACATGCTCGGCAGAACGCCCGGAAATATCACCGCAATCCGGCCCCTGAAAGACGGCGTAATCGCCGATTTCACGGTCACCGAGAAAATGCTGCAACACTTCATTAAGAAGGCGCTGGGCACCCGGTATTTCCGCCCCAGCCCACGCGTGCTTATCTGCGTCCCTTACGGATCAACACAGGTTGAACGTCGCGCAATTCGCGAATCTGCCGAAGGCGCTGGTGCCCGCAAGGTGCATCTGATCCCGGAACCCATGGCAGCAGCTATCGGCGCAGGCATGCCGGTACATGAAGCGCGCGGATCGATGGTACTGGATATCGGTGGCGGCACCTCCGAGGTCGCCGTTATCTCCTTGAACGGAATTGTGTACGCAGCATCGGTCCGAATCGGTGGCGACCGCTTCGACGAGGCGATAACCAACTACGTGCGCCGCAATTACGGCATCCTGATTGGTGAGGCAACGGCAGAGCGCATCAAGCACGAAATCGGCTCCGCGTTCCCCGGCCAGGAAGTTCTCGAGATTTCGGTTAAAGGCCGCAATCTTTCTGAGGGCGTACCGCGCGCATTCACGTTGAACAGCAATGAGATCCTCGAGGCTTTGCAGGAACCTTTGCAGGGCATAGTCGGCGCCGTCAAAGAGGCACTGGAACAAACGCCACCCGAACTTGGCGCCGATGTCGCAGATCGCGGCATCGTGTTAACCGGTGGTGGCGCCATGCTCCGAGATCTCGACAAGTTGCTGATGGAAGAGACAGGCCTCCCCGTTGTTATTGCCGATGACCCGATGACCTGCGTAGCCCGCGGCGGTGGTCGTGTCATTGAGCTTATGGATGAACACGGGCCGTCAGTATTCGGACTGGAGTAAGCCAGTACACGAGCCGGAATAACGATTTGTAATGGTCGCTTCCCGAGCCAATAGCAGTAACCCAGCAAGAATTCCTGCGCTCGGCGTAAGGGTGCTAGGGGCGATTGCGCTCAGCATTTTGCTCATGGTGCTCGACCACCGGCAGGATCATCTAAGCACCGTTCGACAAGCCGTTGGCGTCGCGGTCTACCCCATCCAGATTGTCGTCGATTCGCCGTTTAGGCTCTGGGCATGGATTCGCGAAAGTACATCGGATCGAAACCAGCTGCATCTCGATCTCAGCCGGCTGCAGGCCGAACGGTTACTGACCAGCGCACGGCTGCAAAGACTTGCGTCGCTGGAGGCCGAGAACGCACGGCTGCGCGGTCTGCTTGAAGCGAAGATTCAGGTTCGCGACGACGTGCGCGTTGCGGAAATCATGGCAGTTGATGCGAATCCTTACCGGCACAATCTCGTAATTGATATTGGCGCGCGCGACGGTGTGTATGACGGCCAGGCGATTGTCGATGCCGACGGCGTCGTTGGTCAGGTCATCGAAACCGGGCTCACCACATCACAGGCGATGCTGATCTCGGATCCAAGCCACGCGCTACCGGTGGAGGTCAACCGCAATGGCCTGCGGACAATCGCAAACGGTACCGGCGAATTCGATTCACTCGATCTTCCGTTTCTACCAAATAACGCCGATATCCGGCCGGGCGACCTGCTGGTCACTTCGGGTCTTGGCGGCGCATTTCCTTCGGGCTATCCGGTTGCGGTCGTCAGAGCCGTCAATCGTATGCCGCAAAGACGCTTTGCGGATGTTACGGCGACCCCTTCCGCCGCACTCGACCAGGTTCGCGAAATCATGCTGATCTGGTCGTCTGCTAACAAGTCGCAAGACGAGGCGGAGGCGATCGATGATTAGGGTACGAGGATCCGGCCGCCTGTTTGTCATCGCGACGATCATTGTTGCGCTAATGCTCATGGTCGTCCCGCTGCCCGATGGGGCAGAGCCGTTTCGACCGGACTGGGTCACCCTCACTCTTATTTATTGGGCAATGACCATGCCGCGCACCTGGAGTGTTGGCTCCGCCTGGATTGTGGGCATCGTGCTCGACGTCGCGCAAGGCACCATATTGGGTCAGCACGCGCTGGCTCTGAGCGTTGTCGTTTTCGTTACCGTCAAATTTCACCTGCTCGTGCGTGTGTTTCCGATGCAGCAGCTTGCTGCCACCGTATTCGCGCTGCTCGCGTTGTATCAGTTCCTGCTGTTCTGGATTAACGGTGTTGCCGGTGTCGATGCTCCGGCCATTGCATACTGGGCGCCCGTTCTCTCCGGAACACTACTTTGGCCAGTTGTGTCTGTGTTTCTCAGGGGTGTGAGTTCGCGGGTTCAGCTACGCTAGCATGGATCTGCTGTCATCTATTAAAGACCACCACTCCGAACGACGGCTGTTTATCTCGCGTGTCGTCCTGACGTCAGTCAGCGGAATCCTGCTGCTTGGCTTTGTCATTGCTCGACTGGTGCAATTGCAGATTTACGACCATGAAACATTCGCCGAACAATCGCAGGGCAATCGTGTTCGGATCCAGGCCGTGCCGCCAATTCGAGGCCTGATTTTCGATCGCAAAGGCCGCGTGCTGGCCGAGAACCTCCCGGCATACCAGCTCGAATTGATACCGGAGCAGGTCGATGACATTGACGACACATTGTCACGACTTGCCGCACTCAAGCTCATCGATGCGAGTGACATGGATCATATCAATGAGCTGATAGACAGCGGCCCGGGTTTCAAGCCCGTTACGCTCAAGTTGCGCCTGACCGACGAGGAAATAGCGAACTTCGCGATTCAGCGGCCGCGTTTTCCGGGGGTCGATTTTCAACCTCGGCTGGTGCGGCATTACCCACACGGATTCGCGGTTGCGCACGCTGTTGGTTACGTCGGTGCATTGTCCAAAAACGACCTGACGCGACTAACTCCGTCGCATTACGCCGGAACCGCCCACACCGGCAAAACCGGTGTTGAAAATAGCTTTGAGTCAGAGTTGCTTGGCAATGTCGGCTATCAGCACGTCGTGTCCAATGCTCTTGGCCGGCAAATTCCGACAGATTCACGCAACCTCTCCGACGTGCTGCCCGACAACGAGTCGCCGGCGCCAGGCGCGAATATTCACCTCAGCCTTGACCTCGATCTGCAACTACTGGCAACGCGCGCACTCGAAGGCCGGCGTGGCGCAATAGTCGCCCTCGATCCGCGCTCAGGGGAAATTCTCGCATTGGTCAGCGCACCGACGTTCGACCCAAATCTGTTCGCCGTTGGCATGTCATCCAGCCAATTTTCGGGAATGCAGGATAATCTCGAGCGTCCGCTGTTCAATCGAGCGGTACGTGGCGCATACCCTCCCGGATCGACCATTAAGCCGATGCTGGCGCTTGCCGCTCTCGAAACCGGTGCCACCAACCTGGAGCGCAAGACCATTTGCCGCGGCTTTTTCACGCTTCCAAACAATACGCACCGCTATCGCGACTGGAAGCCTCAGGGTCACGGCGAAATGAATCTGCATGATGCGCTTCAACAATCCTGCGACGTCTATTTTTATGAACTCAGTGTTGATATTGGCATCGACCGCATGCACTA
>CAYTNO010000128.1:0-6070 GCA_964439125.1 uncultured Woeseiaceae bacterium
GCTGCCTGCCGAGTTAATCGCGCAATACCCGCCGAGTGAGCGGCGCGCCAGCCGTCTGCTCGACGTGAGTAACGGTCTGGTTGATCGCGGATTTTCTGAGTTAGCTAGTCTTCTCAAACCGAATGACTTGCTCGTCTTTAACGACACACGTGTTATTCGTGCGCGGCTGCATGCGCGCAAGGAGTCTGGTGGTCGTAGCGAAGTTCTAATAGAAAGGGTGGTTGGCGACAACGCTGCACTCGCACATGTTCGAGCGAGCAAATCACCGAAGCCCGGTAGCAAATTAGTATTTGGCGACGGGGTTGAAGCCACGGTTGAAGGCCGCGATGGCGAGTTTTTCTCGCTGCTGTTTTCCGTTCCCGTGCTGCCATTGCTCGAGCAACAAGGCGAAGTTCCCTTGCCACCGTACCTCAACCGGCCTGCGGAATCGGCTGACGGCGAGCGCTACCAGACCGTTTATGCCAAAGATCCTGGTGCCGTAGCGGCGCCGACAGCGGGCCTGCATTTTGACGCTGATATGCTTGAAGAAACACGCGCCAAAGGAGTCCGGCATGCTTTTGTCACTCTGCATGTCGGAGCAGGCACATTCCAGGCATTGCGTCATGAAGACATTGCCGCCAATCGCCTGCATAGCGAACGCGTAGAGGTAGATGCAGCCTGCTGTGATGCTATTGAAAAAACGCGAGAGGCCGGTGGTCGTATCATTGCTGTTGGCACGACATCGGTGCGTGCGCTCGAGAGCGCTTCGATCGGCGGTGTACTGCAGCCCTTTAACGGCGAAACCGAACTCTTTATCCTGCCCGGATACAACTTTCGATGCATCGACGCGATGATTACAAATTTTCATCTGCCGCAATCTTCACTGCTGATGCTCGTTGCGGCATTTGCAGGTACAGAGAGAATAATGAACGCATACCACCATGCTGTGCAGAACAAATACCGCTTCTTTAGTTATGGTGATGCCATGTTCCTGATACCGGATACGACGTCATGAAGTTTGATCTGAGTGGTGAGTGCGGTGATGCGAGATGTGGTGAGCTGACGTTTCGACGTGGAACTGTTCGGACGCCGGCATTTATGCCGGTTGGAACCTACGGAACCGTTAAAAGTGTTACGCCGGAAGAAGTTGCTGAAAGTGGCGCGAACATCATTCTCGGCAACACGTTTCACCTGATGCTTCGTCCAGGCACTGACATCGTTCGCAAGCACGGAGGCTTGCACGAATTCATGCATTGGGACGGCCCCATTCTGACCGACTCGGGTGGCTTCCAGGTGTTCTCGCTCGCGGCAATGCGCAAGCTCTCGGAAGATGGTGTGCGCTTTCAGTCTCCAGTCAATGGTGACGAAGTTTTTCTATCGCCTGAAAAATCGATCGAGGTACAGCACGATCTGAACGCGGACGTGACGATGATCTTTGATGAGTGCACGCCGTATCCTGCGAGCGAGGCCGAGGCGAAAGAATCGATGGAGCTTTCGTTGCGGTGGGCGAAACGCAGCCGGAATCGCTTCGATGAGCTACGTGAGTTGGCTCCCGATCGCGGTGAGGCGCTGTTCGGTATTGTTCAGGGTGGTATTTACGATGACCTGCGTGAAGCATCTCTGCGCGGCCTCCGTGATATCGGCTTCGATGGCTACGCAATCGGCGGACTTGCCGTGGGTGAGCCAGAAGTGGAGCGCATCGCCGTGCTGGACACGTTGCTGCCGAAGATGCCAGCCGACCATCCGCGATACCTGATGGGCGTGGGCACGCCAGTCGATATCGCGGAGTCAGTGCTGCGCGGTGTCGATATGTTCGATTGCGTGATCCCGACACGACATGCACGCAATGGCCAGCTGTTCACCGCGCGCGGCAAAATCAAGTTTCGCCACGCCCAATACGCCGACGATACGTCTCCGCCGGATCCGGATTGCGGTTGCTACACCTGCCAGAATTTCAGTCTTGCCTACCTGAGGCACCTTGTGAAATGCGGCGAGATTCTCGGGCCTCGCCTCGCGACCATCCACAATCTTTATTATTATCAGCAACTTATGAAAAAGCTACGGCAGGCAATCAGCGTCGGAAATTTGCCGGAGATCGTGGCTGAAATTCGCGCGGCCTACGCCAAATAGCTGGTTTTTAAGTTGTTTGGCTTGGGTTTGCAAAACTCGCCCTTATTTTGATATCTCTATGCCATAATACCGCGCTGATTTTCAGGGACGCTCAGACGGCCCGCCACATAGAGTAATAGGACTCATGGATTTCTTCATACAAAACGCTTATGCACAGGCTGCGCCGCAAGCTGACCCGTTCGGTTTCTTGCTGCCGATGCTCATCATTTTTGCCGCATTTTATTTCCTGCTGATTCGCCCGCAACAGAAAAAGGCGAAAGCACACACGGCACTTATTAGTAATCTTTCTGCCGGCGACGAAGTTCTGACTGCCGGTGGCATCCTTGGTGTCATCACCGGCATCAGCGAGCACTATGCGATTGTAAAGATTGCGGATAACACCGAGATCAAGATTCAAAAATCCAGTGTTTCGCAAGTCGTACCGAAAGACACTTTCGAAAACGCCTGATCGAGCAACCTACATTGATGAACACTTTCCCTCGACGAAGTTTGAGCTCTGCAGGCCGTAAGCCGTGAACAGGTATCCGGCCTGGCTAAACGTGCTCGTGATTGTCATCTTGTTGGCAGGCATTATGCTCGCGTTGCCAAACATCTATGGCAGTGCGCCCGCAGTACAGTTGGCGGATGTCGACGGTGTAGACATCACGCAGACGCAACTGGACAACTATGTCCGCGCGCTCGAGAACGATGGTATTACGCCGGAATCTGCATACCTGAGTGATGGTCGGGCGGTGATTCGTTTCCCAAAGGGCGCAGTTGAAGATCAGCAGACAGCGGGTGAACGCTTGCGTGCTCGTTACGAAAACGAGTCGAATGTTGCCCTGACGCTCGCACCAAGCATGCCTGACTGGGTGCGCGAACTCGGTCTTAGCCCCATGAGCCTTGGGTTGGATCTTCGTGGTGGTGTTTACGTTTTGCTCGAAGTCGATATGGATACAGCGGTCGACAATCGTATGAAGGGCTATGAGCAGGATTTCGATGACCGCTTGCGTGATGCGCGCATTCGACATCGGGTTGACCTCAATAACCAGACACTTACGATTCGGCTGCAATCAGCCGAAGATATGGAAATGGCACGAGAGATCGTTACCGGCGCAGATCCGGACGTCTTGATAGGCGATGGCACCGACGGCAAGTCACTGATCGTGCGTATGACCGAGGCGCAAATCAAAGAGCGCCAGGATTTCGCCATTGAGCAAAACATGACGACGCTGCGCAATCGTGTCGATCAATTGGGCGTTGCCGAACCGCTTGTTCAGCGGCAGGGTGTCGACCGCATCGTCGTGCAGTTACCCGGTGTCCAGGATCCGACCGAGTTACAGAAGATCCTGACGGCAACTGCAACGCTGGAATTCCGGATGGTCGACCTGACAGGCGATATGCCTGGATCTCGCCGCTACCCGGGGCGAGGTGACGAGGCGCCGCAGATCTTGAGGCGCGAGGTCATCGCATCGGGCGATGAGATCATCGATGCCAAGTCCGGATTCACGAATGAAGGGCAGCCGGCCGTGCACATTACGCTCGATTCGGCTGGCGGCGAACGCATGCTCGCGACGACGCGCGACAATGTCGGCAAGCCGATGTCCACAGTGTTTATCGAGTGGCGGGAAGAAAGCGTGACACGCGGCGGTAGAACCGTATCTCGCAAATTCAAGACTGAAGAGATCATAGGCACTGCGACAATTCGCGGAGTCTTCAAGAACCGCTTCCAGACGACCGGCCTTACGCCAAACGAAGCACGCGAGCTTGCCGTCCTGATGCGAGCGGGCGCTTTGGCAGCGCCTGTGTACAAGGTCGACGAACGCACCATTGGCCCGAGCCTGGGGCAGGACAACATCGATCGCGGCTTTAACGCTATCAAGATTGGTTTCCTTGCAGTTATCGTTTTTATGGCCGTCTATTACCGCTGGTTCGGCATGATCGCGAACGTCGCGTTGTTGTCGAACCTTGTTTTCATCGTCGCTGTATTGTCATTGGCCGGTGCGTCACTGACATTGCCGGGTATTGCAGGAATTGTCTTGACCGTCGGTATGGCGGTGGACGCGAACGTGCTTATTTTTGAACGAATACGCGAAGAGCTGGCGGCGGGCTCGCAACCGCAGGCCGCCATTAATTTGGGCTACGAAAAAGCGCTGTCGTCGATCGCGGATGCCAATGTCACGACGTTGATCGCAGCAATCGTATTACTGGCGTTCGGCACCGGGCCGATCAAAGGATTCGCAATCACGCTGATGATCGGAATTCTCACGTCAATGTTCACCGCTATCGTTGGTACGCGGTCAATCGTCAATCTCGTATTTGGCGGGCGCAAGATCACGTCACTGCCGATTTAGGGATACTTTGATGCGAATACTAAAGCACAAAACTCACATCGACTTTCTCGGCCCGAAGCGCCGCAAGATTGCCCTGTCTATTTCCGCGCTCGCGGTTATTATTTCACTCGGTTCGCTCATCGTGCAGGACACTCCGTTGGAGTTCGGCATCGACTTCACGGGCGGTGTTCTGCTTGAAGTCGGTTACCCACAGCCTGCAGATATCGAGGCTATTCGGTCAAACCTCGCGGCCGCCGGATTCGACGATGCACAAGTACAACGCTTCGGTACCGATACCGACGTGCTCGTTCGCCTGCCGCCGCAAGAAGGCTGGAACCCTGACGAATTGCGTGAGGAGCTGAGACGTACGGTTGCTGGTGATATTTCGGGCGTACAGCTGAGACGCGTCGAGTCGGTTAGCCCACAAGTTGGTAAGGAGCTTGCGGAACAGGGCGGGCTCGCGATGATTATCGCGCTGTTGCTTATCTTCGTTTATGTAATGGTCCGCTTCCAATGGAAGTTCGCGGCAGGTGCTGTCGCGGCATTGGCGCATGACGTTATCGTTACGGTTGGGTTCTTCTCGATTTTCCACTTGCCGTTCGATCTGACGGTTGTTGCGGCCGTGCTGGCCGTAATCGGTTATTCGCTGAACGACACGGTTGTTGCGTTTGATCGTATCCGTGAGAATTTCTTCAAGCTGCGTGGTATCTCGGCGGAAGAGTCGATGAACACATCGATCAACGAGATGCTGGCACGTACTCTGATCACGGGCTTCACAACCTTGTTCGTACTGATCGCATTGCTGGTGTTCGGCGGTGAGTCGATTGCGCCGTTCTCGATTGCATTGATTGTCGGTATCGTCGTGGGTACTTATTCGTCGATTTACACGGCGAGTGCCACGGCCCTGCTACTCGGCGTTAATGCGCAAGACCTGCTGGAACCGGTCAAAGACCCCGACCTGATCGACGATCTCCCGTAGAAGCGGCTTTATGCCCTGTGGGTGCCATGGCCGCGACGTCCGTTAGACGAGCGCTTTGATCTCGGAGGCGCAGAGTTTGGCGACTTCGCGGTAGATTCGCGGTGTGCCGGTCAGGACATGGCCGTGGTCGAGGAAGTTCTCACTGCCATCCAGCCCACTAATGATACCGCCCGCTTCACGAATGATCAGGCTGCCTGCTGCCAGATCCCAGGACTTGAGCCCGGTCTCCCAAAACGCATCCAGCCTGCCAGCCGCGACATAGCACAGATCCAGCGCTGCGGCTCCAGGGCGTCGAACGCCTGACGTACTTTTGATGATTTTGGAGAGCATGTTCATGTATGGCTCGATATCGGCTTCGGCCTGCTGGTACGGGAAACCGGTACCAATCAACGCGCGTTCCAGCTGCTTCTGACCGCTAACGCGAATGCGCCGGCCGTCGACCTGCGCGCCCTGGCCGCGCGACGCTGTGAACAGCTCCTGACGAATCGGGTCATAAACGACAGCGTGCTCCATCCGACCTTTGACCTGAACACCGATCGAAACAGCAAATACAGGGAAGCCGTGTAGAAAGTTGGTGGTGCCGTCGAGCGGGTCTATGATCCAGAGCGTGTCGGACTTGCCTTGCGCGCCACTTTCTTCAGCAAGAATGGCATGGTCGGGATAGTGTTTG
>CAYTNO010000129.1:0-6028 GCA_964439125.1 uncultured Woeseiaceae bacterium
AGGAGCGTTACAAGGAATCTACGGCACGCATATCGTGCCCTGATTGCCGCAAGAACATGAAAGGTTACCGATGCATTGCCTGTGCCGAATTACAAGCCGCGGACTTCGCCGGCTTTGTTTGTCCGGTCTGCGGCGGCAATCTCGATATTACCTATGACTATGCGGCCATTCGCGAGGAGATCGATCAGGATTTTGGTTTTGCAGCGTTGTTGCCTGTCAGCAGGCTCGTTACCCCATTCCCATTGCGCATCGGAGGCACTCCACTCGTTGCGGCGAAGCGTCTCGGGGAGATAGCGGGACTTCGCAACGTTTACCTCAAGGACGACACGCTGAACCCGAGTGCCTCAACAAAGGATCGCGCCAGCGCAGTTGCTCTTCGGCGCGCTACCGACATTGGTGCCGATGTTGTCGCCGTCGCCAGTACCGGCAACGCCGGTTCTTCAATGGCGTGTCTCGCGGCAGCTACTGGCCAGAGCGCAATCGTTTTCGTTCCGGAAAGTGCTCCGGTTGCGAAACTCACCCAGGCCTTGTCCTTCGGGGCAACCGTTCTCGCCGTGCGTGGCAACTACGACGATGCTTTCGATCTTTGCCTGGCGGCGTGCGACGAATTTGGTTGGTTCAATCGCAGCACAGGCTATAACCCGTTCACGCGCGAAGGTAAGAAGACCTGTGCCTATGAAATCTGGGAAGACCTGGGTCGTCGAGTGCCAGACCGGGTCGTAGTTCCGACGGGCGATGGCAACCTGCTGAGCGGTATGTGGAAGGGCTGGTGCGATTTGTACGAGGTGGGACTCATTGAACAGCTCCCCAAGATCGACTGCGTCCAGTCTGAGAACAGCGCTGCGATTTGTAATGCTGTCCAGCGGCTTCGCAAGCAAGGTACTACCAATCCGGATTGGTCGACGGTCGCTATCGACGAGGTCAGAGCTACAACCGTGGCCGATTCGATCTCTGTAAATCGCCCCCGCGACGGCCTGGCTGCAGTCAAGGCGATTATTCAGTCGGGCGGCGAGGCGACAACAATTGCGGATGAGGAAATACTCGCGGCCATTCCGGAAATTGCCCAAAGCACAGGTGTGTTCGCCGAACCGGCTGCCGCTGCACCGTGGGCAGCAGTTCGACAACAAGCCCGGCGAAAACAAATCGACGAAGACGAACTCGTTGTGTGCCTGATCTCTGGAAGCGGTCTCAAGGACGTCGCAAACGCGGCAACGGTTGTCGGCAAGCCGTCGTCCGTCGATCTCAGCCTCGACTCAGTACGCGACGCTCTAGCCCGTTAGTACCGGCATCGCGGTTGCTTGCCAGGCCACGACTTGCCACTTGCCGTTGCGCCGCAAGAACGTGCCAGTATTGAAATAGGTCAACACGACTGAAGCGTCCGGTGGCGTTGCCACTAGTTTGAAAGCAACAACAGCCGTGTCACCATAAACCTGTATCTGAACATCCTCAGCGGTATACACGGGTCCGGCCGCATCATCCTCTTCGCTTTCTTCATTTTCTGACGCAGCGAACCCCGCCATGATCTCAGCTTTGGTCGTTCGCGTGCCTCTTGATGACGTGTAGATCAAGTCATCTGCCCAAAAGCGTTCGTGAACCTCGGCGACTCCAGCGTTTGCGAGAAACTCGTTGAGCATGGCTGTCAGGTCTTGGACATCGCTGGAATCAGCAGCACTGCCGGTAAATGACAACAGGAGAATTACAGCGGCGAGGCTGAATTGTCTGCTAATACGCTTCATTGAAATTCCCATTGGTATTTATCCAGTGCTACTCGAAAACCCGGTCGATCGCTGCCATTACATCCGGTGTGAAACTGTCAATGAACTTTATCGCTTTCATATTCTCGTGTAGCTGCTCCACTCTACTCGCCCCGGTCAACACGGAACTGACGTGCGGATTCTGCAAGCACCAGGCCAGCGAGAACTGCGCAAGGCTCGCGCCCATTTCCCTGGCAATGGGTTCCAGGGCTGCGACCTTTGCCAGGCTATCTGCGTCCGTCAGCTGTCCTTGCAGCCAGTCATAGCCTTCAAGGGCGCCGCGACTGTCGCTTGGAATTCCGGCCTGGTACTTGCCAGTCAGCAGTCCCGATGCAAGCGGACTCCAGGTCGTAGAACCATAGCCGAGTTCTTTGTACAGGCGATCGTACTCCGCACCGAATCGATGGCGCTGAAGCAGGTTGTAAACCGGCTGCTCGACCACCGGTTTGTGCAAATGATGGCGTTCGGCGATTTCGATCGCGGTCACAACATCGGCTGCCTCCCACTCGGAAGTGCCCCAGTACAGCGCTTTGCCGCGTTCGATGATGTTATGCATCGCCCAAACCGTTTCTTCGATTGGCGTGCTCGGGTCGGCGCGATGGCAATACAGCAAATCCACGTAATCCATGCCAAGGCGCGCCAGCGAACCATCGATGCTTTCCAGCAGGTATTTGCGATTGAGTGTGTTTTGCTCATTCGGCCCTTCGTGCAATCCCCAAAACAGCTTAGTCGAAACCAGGTAGCTGCCGCGCCGCCAGCCGAGTTTCTTGAGGGCCGCCCCCATGACTTCTTCAGATTTTCCGGCCGCGTAAGTCTCGGCATTATCGAAGAAATTTACACCGGCGTCATACGCTGCGGCCAGCATGGTCACCGTCGAGTCAATGCCTGCCTGCGTATGAAAAGTAACCCATGAGCCGAACGACAATTCGCTGACCTGGATACCTGTTTTTCCGAGATGGCGATACTTCATTAGAGCTCCCTTAGCAGCAGCGGATACTACCATTTCATCGCCAGACTGCCTGACCTTGCAAAATACTCAACCAAAATCAACAATTCACGCCTGACAAATGGCAAAATTATCGGTTGAACAGCCGACACCGATCGGCAGACCAATAAATTACAGGGAACCTTCATGAACAAGATCTTTTTGATCCTTGCGGTTACGTCACTGCTTGCAGCATGTGGCAAAGGAACCGAAACAGCAGAGCCCGCCGCACCGGCAGCGCCGTTGAAATCGGGCGTGGAACTCACCGGCTTGGATACGTCCGTTAGACCACAAGATGACTACTACGCCTATGCCAATGGCAAGTGGCTCGAGGAAACCGAAATTCCGGCCGATCAATATGGTTGGGGCAGCTACATGACCTTGCGTGACGACAGTCTCACGGATGTCCGAGCCATTGTTGATGAAGTGGCTGGAGATGCCGCAGACAGCGAAGCTGCTGCCAAGATCGGCAATTACTACAACGCCTACCTGGACGAAGAGCGTGTTGAGGAACTGGGAATGTCACCTCTCAAGCCACTTTTTGCCGAGATTGATGCCATCGAAGACCATGCAGCCATGTCGCGCTGGTTTGGCGACAACAATGACATCAGTGTTGATGGGCCATTCAACCTGTACGTTAGTCAGGACGACAAAGAATCAACCAAATACGTCATATTCCTGGTGCAGTCCGGACTTGGTTTACCTGACAAGGAATACTACTTCGACGATTCCGAACGTGGCCTGCAATTGCGTGACGCCTATGTCGCTTACTCCGAAAAATTGCTTGCGGCATCGGGTTACGCGGACGCGGCAGAAGCCGCAAAGCGCATCATGGCACTTGAGACCAGTCTCGCCGAACACCATTGGGACAAAGAAGACAGCCGCGACGCCGATAAAGCCTACAACAAAACCACCGATGCGGAACTCGGCGAGATGCTGTCGAATTTCGACCTTGATGGCTACTTCGCCGGAATCGGATCTGGTCGTCAGGACTATGTCATCGTCAACCAGCCTTCGTATCTTGCAACCGCCAATGACGTCTTCGTCGCAACGGATCTGGCGATCTGGAAAGAGTATGCGCGTCTGAATTCGATACGTGCATTTGCTGGTTTCCTGCAAAAGGAAGTCGTCGATGCGCAGTTCGAATACAGACAGATTGTTTTGGGCGCAGAAGAACAAACTCCGCGTTGGCAGCGTGCCATTAGTTCGATGAACGGCAACATGGGCGAGTTGCTTGGCCAGCTATACGTCGAAAAGCACTTTCCACCGGAGGCCAAAGACCGTATGGCCGATATGCTCTATTACCTCAGTGAAGCCTATGCTGACTCCATCAGGAATCTCGAATGGATGAGCGACGAAACCAAAGAAAAGGCGCTTGAGAAGTTGTCCAAATTTACGCCGAAAGTCGGCTATCCGGATGAGTGGCGTGACTATTCAACGCTGGAAGTTTCGGCCGACAACCTGGTTGGCAATATTCGCAACGCGAGAGAGTTTAACCACTATCGCAATGTCGACAAGCTCGGTAAACCTATCGATCGCAACGAGTGGTTCATGGCGCCGCAGCAGGTCAATGCCTATTACAACCCGGGCCTGAACGAGATTGTCTTTCCTGCTGCCTACCTGCAGCCGCCCAACTTCCAACTCGATGCTGAAGACGCTTACAACTACGGCGCTATCGGCATAACGATTGGCCATGAGATCGGCCACGGTTTTGATGACCAGGGCAGCAAGTACGACGGCGATGGCAACCTGAAAAGCTGGTGGACGGACGAAGACCGCGCCAACTTTGAAGAACGCACTAAAGGACTGATTGACCAATTCAGCGAGTTCGAAGCATTGCCGGGTCTGTTCGTGAACGGCGAGTTTACGCTCGGCGAGAACATTGGTGACCTCGGCGGCACGGCTATCGCATTGAAAGCCTATCGCATATCTCTCAAAGGCAAAGAGTCGCCGGTCATTGACGGCTTTACCGGCGAAGAACGTTTCTTCCTCGGGATGGCGCAATCCAGTCGCATTAAGTGGCGTGAGCAGCTCATTGAGCTGTTGATCAAGTCCGATCCTCACTCGCCCGACGTATTCCGGATAAATGGTGTCGTACCGAACGTTGACGACTTCTATGAGACTTACAACGTGCAAGAAGGTGACGCACTGTACCGCCCAGCGGAAGAGCGGGTTCGGATCTGGCAGTAAATACTAGCGTCTGTTTCGTTTCGCCCGACGAGAATTAATTGATATCGGAGTTGACTTTGGTTGCGGTCGTTTCGTCGGGCGACCAACGAAATAGCCCTGCGCCATATCCACACCTAGCTCCCCAAGCAGGATCAGCGACTCGGCGTTCTGTACGTATTCCGCAATCGTTTTCATGCCTGCTTCGCGACCAATTTCTGCTATCAACTTGATCATTTTTTGATCAACCGGGTTGTTCAATAAGTCCTCAACAAACGAGCCATCGATTTTGATGTAGTCAAACTTCAGTTTTTGAAGGTAGCTGAATGAGTTATAGCCTGTACCGAAATCATCCAGTGAGAATTCATAGCCGAGCTCATGGAGTTCAGCAATCTGGGTTTCCACGTTTGACGGCCGCCTGATAGCAAGGCTCTCAGTAATTTCGAACACGATATCGTTGGGTGGAACACCGTGTTTCTTGAACATCTCATCCACATAAGCGACCAGGTTGTCGTTCTCGAACACGTTCGCAGACAGGTTCACGGCTAATTTCAACCGTTGATCAGGCTTCGAATATTTCGCATGCGCCTCGGCGGCATTTCGAATCACCCAATAGTCGATTTCAGTCATCAATCCGAAGCGTATAGCCGCAGGCAAGAATGCATCTGGTCGCACGACCTTGCCGTCTTCTGTCCGCAATCGAATCAGCACTTCCTGGTGCATCGTCTCACCTGTGTCAATTCGATTAATTGGCTGGAATCGCAATTCAAATTCATCATCATCGAGAGCTTTGCGCAGGCGGTTCATCCAGCCAACGTCGGCGGCATCCCGTTGCAGATTTTCCTCCGAATGCTCATAGAGGCTCATTCGGTTACGGCCAGATAATTTGGCATCACGACATGCGATATCAGCCTGATTGACTAATTCATCCTGATCTATGTCATCGCCATCCAGCATTGTGACGCCGATGCTGCAATGAACGTTAAAAACTCTCTCGTCCTCGATATGTGCCATACGTCTCATGTTCGTAAGAATTGTCTCTGCAGCTGCACGGGCTCCATCTATGTCAGTACGACACACGAGAACCACAAATTCATCACCACCGAAACGCGCGACAATGTCA
>CAYTNO010000130.1:0-6015 GCA_964439125.1 uncultured Woeseiaceae bacterium
CTTCCGACCGTCCAGGCCGCCGCCACCACGGCCGGTAGCAACGTCGCGACCGTGCCCGTGTTGCTGATGAACGCCGACAGAGCCGCGGTGCCGGCCATGACGACGACGAGCAGCCGGATCTTGGAGCCGCGCGCCGCCTCGAGGAGCCGCTGGCCTCCCCAGCCGGTCACGCCGGTCCGCGACAGCCCTTCGCCGACGACGAACAGCGCCGCGATCATCACGACGGTCGGGTTGCCGAACCCTGAGAGCGCGTCGCTCGTGCCGATCACGCCGGAAAGCGCGAGCGCGAGGAGCGAGAGTATTGCGACCAGGTCCGCTGGCCACCGCCCCCAAACGAAGAGCACGATCGTGATGCCCAGTATGACGAAGGTTGTGGTCATCTTGTTCTTCTTTTAGTACCTGCCTGCCCGCAAGGATACCTCACTCGCCTACCAGGTATAACGCCCGCCTCTTCATTCCCATGGGCGTGCAATTTCAGAATGGGAAGACAATCGGCGCCAGAAAAACGGTGACGACGCCGACAACGAGCGTCAACGGCAGCCCGATCTTTACGAAGTCGGCAACCGTATATTCGCCTGGACCGTAGACCATCAGGTTCGTCTGGTAGCTTGCAGGAATGATCGTGGCGCCGACCGTGCCGGTCATCAAAGCGATAGCGAATGGCATGAAGCTCACCTGCAGCTGATCCGCCATCGATAGCGCGATGGGAAAGATGAACACGGCCGAAGCCGTATTGGTAATCAGGTTGGCCATGACGACGCGACCGACGAATATGGCAATCAACGCGGCGTGCGGATCGCCGTCACCAAGTCGGTTCAGTAGAATAGCGATGCTCGCTGCCAGTCCGCTTTCTGAAACTGCTGCGGCCACACCAATCGCGGCAGCAAGCACGCCAAGCGTTGCGTAGTCGATGCTGCGGGCGGCAACACCGAGAGTCAAACAGCCGGTCAGCAGCATCGCCCCCGTGGCGAGCATGGCAGCATTCAGCATCGTCAACCAGCCTAACGCGGCAGCCGTTATCATTGCGGCCGTTATGACCGACGCAATCACGGCCTTGTCAAAGCGCTGGATGCGGTAGCCGGGTACACGTTTAACCAGCGAGAAATTGGCTTCATCGCGATTGACATAGAAAAATGACTCATCGACTTCGAGGACCGCAACATCACCCACTTCAATCTGGATCTGGTCGATTCGTCCGGCAACCGGTGTTTCGTTTCGGCACATGCCGATCAGCGTTATCCGATACGGGGTATCCGGCAGCGGTAACTCGGACACGTTGCGGCCGATCGCAATACTTTGCGGGGAGATCACGACCTCGACGAGGTTGTGCTCATGGCGCTCGCTCTGCATCGGATGCATAGTCTTGAGCGGCGCCAACCCGTTCATCGTCCAAAGGTCGGCAAGGGCCTCGAGGTCGGCCGATACACAAAGTACATCACCGGGTTGCAGGCGAACGCCAGAGTCCATAGCGGCGCTCGATCCGTCGGCCCGCAGGAGTTCCACGATCTCGAAACCGATGGGGTTGGCGAAGCCGGTCGCTTCGAGCGTCTGACCTGCTAGTGGCGATCCTTCCGGGACAGTGAATTCGGCGCCATAGCGACGAATCGATTTCGATAATGCCGCGCCCTTTTTCGCATCCGGCAATAACCAACCCGACAAAACCATAATCAGTATGAGGCCGAGGACCATCGCCGGCACCGCGACGAGACTGGGATCGAACATCCGGATCTCGCGCAGCCCGGCCGAGCCGCCCACGCCGCTGGCCAGGGCGTCAATAACCAGGCCGGCGATAATCAGATTGGTTGCAGTGCCGATCAGCGTACAGGTACCGCCGAGGATAGAGGCGAAGGAAAGAGGGATGTAGAGCTTGCCCTTCGGCAGGCCTGTGCTACGACACAAGTCGCGGATCACCGGAATCATCATGGCCACGAGCGGCGTGTTGTTGAGGAATGCACTGCCAATGGCTATAGGCGGGAGGATCTTTAGCTGCGCACCGAGCAAGGTCTTTGGACGGCCGATGAGCCGCTCACTCAACAGGCTGATTGCACCCGTGGAATACATTCCTGCCGCGACCATGAATAGCGCGCCGATCGTCAGTACGCCAGAATTGGAAAAGCCTGCCAGGCTGCGGTCGAGGGGCGCTAATCCTAAAGTGACGCTAAGCGTCAGAGCGCCAAGGAATACAACAACGGGCGGCAATCTCGTCGCCAGTAATGCGACAAAAGTAACCGCCATAATGGCGATGGTCAGCCAGGCATCTACGGACACTCGCTTTTTTCCATGCGTGTCATGAGTTCAGAAAAATAGCATACTCCCGTAGCTATAAAGTCCGACATTAAAATTTTAGGGAAACATCATGAAAACGCTAAAAATACGATTTGCAGGCATTTGTGCTGTCACGACCGCCCTTGCATTAACGTTGGCACTCACTCCGCAACTTGATCTATGGGCAGCCGATGACGATATCCCGGAATTTACACATGATGGGTTAAAGCGCGTGATTGATTCAAAGGCTGCGCTTGCCTACATCAAACCAGACGTGGATTTCAGTCGTTACGATCGGTTCATGATCCTGGATTGCTATGTCGCGTTCAAGGAAGACTGGCAGAGGGATCACAACCGGGACCACCGTTCTTTGGGCGGCCGCGTCTCTGACAGCGACATGGAACGCATTAGGAATGCCATGGCGGAAGCGTTTCGTGAGGTATTCGTAGAGGAACTGACCGAAAACGACGGCTATGAACTTGTTGATGAACCGGCAGCCGGCACCCTTCTCATCCGTCCCGCGATCATCGATCTCGTGGCTTCCGCGCCGGACACTCAAAGCGCCGGGAGGTCGTACACATTCGTCGACTCGGCCGGTGCAGCAACACTGTATATCGAACTCTACGATTCCGTCAGCGGCGAGATCCTCGCACGGGCCATCGATCGCAAGGCAGATCGCAGTCACGGCACACTGCAATGGGCTAACCGGGCCAGTGGCCGAGCGGATGCCAAACGGATACTGCGCAGGTGGGCCGGTTGGCTACGCGAGCGGATGGACGAGATTCACGGCGAGGCTGGTTAGCCGAGCGAGAATGTAAGTCGATTATTTTGCAGACTCATATTTGAATTTCTGTCCGCCAACGGTAGCTTCATACATCAAACCACCTTTGGCAACGGTAAATATGGCCATTCCCTTATAGTAGTCACCGGTGGCCGTCGCGTCGTTTTTGCCGCCGCTGGCGCCCGCGCCCGTGCCCGTTGTGGTCGCCGAAGCGGATGCACCAGCCGTTAATGCAACAGCCGTAGCCTGAGCGCCAAATTCAAAGTTGCCACTCGTGAACTCATTAAAGGCACGTTCGTCTTCGAAGAATATGATCTGGCTGAACACCTGCCCGCCTAACTGGAAGCCGACTGTCAGCTGGCTCATTTTTGTATCCCCAACATGAGCGCCCTTGGCATAGACCCGACCCTTACCATGAGCGCCGCCAATACCGATACCACCTTTCCCGACTTTCGGAAATACGGCATAGCCGTAGCTATCGTCGAAGAACTCGCTGCTCACGGCGCTCCGAAATATCTCAACAGTGTCAGCGTAATTATCAGCCCAAGCTGAGTTGGTGATTAACGCGCCGAGTATGAGAACTACCCCGCGCAAACCGAAACGTAAATGCATTGTATGTCCCTCAGTTCCCTTGCCGCCCGAAATCACAGGCTCAGCAGAATTATTACGAACTCGATCGACTCTAAGGAACCGCAATCATAAAGGCAAGCACCTGCGAGGGAATGACTAGCTAAATATCGTCCGTCCAGATGGTCGCCGCGTTGCGCCCTTGATGCTTGGTTCGATATAGAGCCTTGTCCGCCTGTTCGATGAGTTGAATGGCCGTTGTCGATTCACCGAGACCACTGACAGCCATGCCGAGACTGACGGTCACGGACAGACTGCCGTCACCAGTGCGCACCCGTGTTTCCTGGATTTTTCCGCAAATCCGTTCCGCAACATTCCTGCAAATGTCAGGCGTTGCATTGCGCAATATCACAAGAAATTCATCACCCCCGTATCGCGACACAACGTCATCGGGACGAATCGACGCAGTAATACTTGCGGCAACTTTTCTTAGAGCCTGGTCGCCGACCCCATGTCCGTGCTCATCATTGATTTCTTTGAAATGATCGATATCAACCAGGCAAACCGCAAACTGGTCGCCGCCGGAGATGGATTCCTGCTGCACTATGTCCAGCAATTCCATACCGCCTCTACGGTTCCAAATCCGAGTCAGCGGATCCAGGAGAGCCTGGCGCCGTGCGGTACCCAGTTTACCAACCAGTTGGCTCTGCGCGTTCCACAGATCGGTAGTTAGCAATTCACGCTCGGCCAGTTGCCCCAGGTCTGACAGAGCCTCGCTCAGTCCGTGGTCTGCGTTTTTCGGTTTAACATCAAAAGCACAGAACGTGCCGATGATCTCGCCGTCGCCATCCCGTAGCGGGTAACCCGCATAAAATCGGAACTTCGGTTCGCCGACAACCAGCGGCAACTTCTTGTATAGCAAATCCCTATGCGTGTCTGGCACGATCAGCGGCTCACCCCTTTCCAGCATCGGCTGCTGCAGACTATCCTTTAGCGGCAACTCGGTAATGTTCCAACCGTTGATGGACTTGAACCACAAGGTCTCATCTGCGATCAGTGTGACGCCCGCAACACGAACTCCCATTATTTTCTTGCCAATACGAGTGATACGCTCGAAGCGTTCTTCCAGCGGCGTATGAAAACTGTCTGTTTTGTGGAGCGTTGCGATTCGCATCGTGGCGGCGCCGGCAATCGACTGACTTAGTCCGGTCACATCTTTTCTATCTGTCGACATATACTCTTCCCAATCCCTGGAGCGAAAAACGATATTTTTTTCGTTCGAATAGTTTCGCGCGAAAGTATAAACGGCCACCTACATCTATTCTTGTTTGCTTGTTGTTCGCTTCGGTTTTGAACTGAAATGGTTATTTCGGCGCACATAAGGGAGTTTTGAATCGATCTAAATGGTTCGTTATTGTGAGATTGCGGGTTTGGGTTTGGGACTTCAGTCGTGGACCGGTCATATCTCAGCCCAGGCGCCGCTCAGAAGTTGTACTGGAACCCGCCACTGATCGCCCAGAAATCGTCGAGCGCATCGGTATCGAATTTCTCGTACTCCACTCGGATCGCGAATTCCTTGCGGCGGCCGAAATTGAAGAAAGCGCCGGCGCCCCACACCAGCCCGCTCTCGTCTTCGTCTCTATAAGTGGTGCCGTAATAGAGGAAGTCGTCGCCCAATTCGCTCTCGCCCACATAGCCACCGATCTTGGCGTATAACTCGAAGGTTTCGTCCACCGGGATAATGCCGAGGAGCGAACCGGTCAATGCGCCAAAGCTGACGTCGGCCTCACCATCGAAACTGTAGTCCCACTCGTACCAATCGTCCCAGTCGTCATTGGTGGCCCCTATGATGGTGCCCTCCACCGCGAAGAACTTGTTCACCCGATAGCCGCCGATGGCCTTGGCGAGGAACAGCTTGTCATCAGAGTAGTCGATTTGGATATCCGAGCTGAGCGTGGCATCGCCGAATCCGACCGAACCAGCGACATAGAAACCCTCGGCGTGTGCAGTGGTGGCAAGGACCAAAGAGGCGCCAAACAGCAATGCAAACTTGTTCATGATATTCCTCATTTGATGGAGTCGACTGGGGTATTGGATCGGTGTCGGGGCCAACAGTTCCTGTGCTGCTCTGACTATTCGTTCAGATAATACTCTCCCGAATATTAACGTTGGCTTAACACAGGACCTGCCGTTCCGATGTTAGACTATTTCAAGTTGAAATCGTCTGCCTGTAACCTCGATTCGACACTCTTTTCCTCCTTGAGCCAGACGTTGTCTAGTCACATTTGCCTGCAACGTTTTTTTGCTCGCCTCTCTAACCCCCAGGTTTCAAAATAAGGATCAATCATGAGTACATATCCGAGGACGTTCTCGCATATCGGAATTTCTGTTCCAGACGTTCA
>CAYTNO010000131.1:0-6012 GCA_964439125.1 uncultured Woeseiaceae bacterium
TACCTGACATTCAACGCCGGAACGATCCAGGGCGGTACTGACGTTAGCTATGAATTCGAACAGACTCGAGGAACGACGTTCGGCAAGACCAACATCGTGCCGCGTAGAGTTATTGTTCATGGCGACATACGCACGATCTCCAATGAGCAGTTGGAGCGTGCGCGGACCGCCATGCGCGAAGTCGTTGCAGATCATCTGCCAGGTACAGATGCGACTATTAAATTTGAGGACCGTTACCCGTCGATGGCTCCGACCGACGGCAACAAGCGTCTGCAAGCGGTGCTATCCGATGTCAATGAAGATCTTGGTCGTGGGCCCATGCCAACACTTGATCCACTGAAGCGCGGCGCGGCTGATGTGTCATTCGTCGCGCCGTTTTCGGATTCGCTGGCAGGGATGGGTGCTGTTGGGGATGGCGGCCACACGCCGGATGAGAGTCTTGACCTGACGACGATGGCGCCAGCAATACAGCGGGCCGCGATACTTATCTACCGGCTCGCCAACGAAGAAAGCGCTGATTAAAAACGATCGAGCTTCATGCGACTTAGGTCGGGGCGAAACGGACGCTCGCGGCTGAGCTCCAATTCGTATATTGCCAACCCGAGATCGCGAAAAAATGGCAGCGCGATTTCCTCGTATTCGTAGTTATCGTCGTTAAAGGTTTCGTTGTCGTTCGTGTACAAAGTTGCCGCAAGCAAAAACTCGACGCCATTTTCGTAGTCGACGATATAGGCGCAGTCGGTCTTGAAGCCGTAGGCTTCGCCAGATTTGTTGAATATCCGGATATTGTCCGGGATCGCACCCGCCGATCCACCAACCATCAGAGACTTGACGTAGCCTTGTGGATACATCTCGCTATCGGTGTATGCATCGATGCCACTCTCACCCGGGTAAGCTGACATATTGCGATACATAAACTCGTAGTCATCGTCGCTCAGGTTAAACTGATGCGCTTGCGAGACATCGTCAGGAAATATCAATGCCTGCACCATGTCATGAAGATCCTGCAGCGCTAATTCATTGTTGCGAGCAAAATTCTTGGGACGCTCGAGCAGCTCTCCGTTGACCCGCTCCGCCCGACCATAAAGTATTGGTGCATCAGCTTCATAGTTTGCGTCGCTTACTTGTGCGTCTTGTTCGTAGACAACAGAGTCACCGTCAGCAAAGGTTATCGGGTTCGTCATGCGGTTCGACTCGAAGTCGCGGGTAACCTCCAGGCGATGGAAAATACGGCTGTGTTCATACCCCTTATGGCGCAGTGATTCGTTGAGCTCTTTCTGTCCGACAAACTCATAGAGACGGTTGAATGCGTCGTTGTCACTGACCAACAGTATCTTGCGAATATAATGGGCAATGGTCGGCAAACCGGTCTCCGAAGTCGGATCCTCTGGCGCAGGTGTTTGCATGTCGGTCGCGACGCCGGTCAACATGGTGGTGTCGCGACTAAGCCCTGGAATGGCCAGCCGGTTCAGTTTTTCCAGGGCGAGCAGGGCCGCCGGGAGTTTGACGGTGCTCGCAGGGTAGAAGTACTCGTCGGGGTCAAGCCGATACGCATACGATGTGAATGTCGGCTTATTGTTCTCATCCCGATCAATCTGTGTATAGATGATCTGCGGCCGGTATTTTTCCGCGCCCTGCACAACCGTCGAGAAGCGTTCCGGCTGCGATAGCAGCAGGTTTTCCAGAGAGCCATCCCAGTCGTGGCTTTGCTGACATCCGGCCAGTGAAATAAAGGAGGAAAGCGACACTACCGATACTCGTAATAAATGCTGCATAGTTAAGCCCGACGAAAGCCAGTCAGTATTATACGACTGCTGTATCCAACAATGTCAGCGTGGCGTCGTCGGCATTGAGCTCGGCCTCGATACCGATGGGTACTACTGTTCGATCCGCGACATGACCAATCATGAAGCCACGGATAACCGGTATGCCCAGATCCGAGCAGCGATCCTTAAGCACCTCTTCGATACTGAACGAATTGCCGCTTGTTTCTGTCTTCGTAAACTTGCCAAACGCGATGCCGGCAACCTCGCTTAACTTGTTGGCGAGCCACAGCTGGGTCAGCAGGCGATCGATTCGGTAGGGCGCTTCGTCAACGTCTTCGAGAAACAGGATTCGACCTCGGAAGTCTGGTTCGAATTCCGTGCCCATCAGGCTGCAAATCAACGACAGGTTGCCGCCAAGCAGCGGTCCGCGTGCCTTACCACCGGCTATACGCGTCATTCGGTTTGCCGCATTGACCCGCCCTTCGCCGGTCTCGAAAGGCGGTGCTGCGCCAATGCTGGTACGTGACACCGGGTGCATTACAACCTTCTTGAATTCGCTGAGCGTGTACTCTGAAAAATTGTGCCTGAGAACGGATCCGTGGAAACCGACCATGCCCGTTTTTTTGTGAATCGCCGTCAAGAGACCGGTGATGTCGCTAAAGCCCATCAGTATCTTCGGATTGTCCGCGATCAGGTCGTAGTCCAGGAAAGGAAGGATGCGCGGCGTGCCGTAACCACCGCGCACACAGAAAATCGCATCAACATCATCCTGTGCAAACATGTTGTTCACATCGTCGGCACGCTGCTGATCGGTACCGGCCAGATACAGGTTTCGTGTGAATATATGCTCGCCCAGACGAACCCTGAAACCAAGCGATTCAACGATGTCGGCTGCAATACGAATGTCTTCGTCTTCAGTTTCGTTACTGGCCGGCGCGATCAGGCCAACCGTATCGCCTTGCGACAGTCTGCGAGGCTTGAGGATCGTTGCTGTAGCTGTGCCGGTTGAAGGCTCCGACTGCGCTGAGTAAGTGCTGCCGGCAAGCGTTGCAGCGACCAAAGATTTTATGGCAAGCCTACGATTCATGTTGTCGCTCGTAACTCGAAAAAAAGCTGTACGGCACAAGGTAACAGCTTGTTTTCAGCTTGTGTAGCGCCTGCAAAAGGTAGCTGCCCTCAGCATAACGCAGGCGATTTGGACTATTACAGTCTCTAATCGAAAGGATCGGGGTCAGGGTAAGTCCAGGCCAATAATGCTGTCGTAGTCGGGCCGCTTGCGAATAATACGAAACTCATTGTCCTCTACCAGCACTTCCGGAACGAGCGGCCGCGTGTTGTATCCGGATGCCATGACACTGCCATAGGCGCCGGCCCCTTCGATGAATATCAGGTCATCAGCGTGTTGCGCGGCGAGCTGCCGTTTGCGTGCAAACGTGTCTGCGGTCTCACAAATCGGACCGACAATGTCGTAGTGCACTTGTTCACTGCCGCTGTTTCTCTCAGCAACGATTTTGTGGCGTGCGTTGTACATGCTGGGACGCATAAAATCGTTCATCGCAGCATCAATTATCAGGAACGTCGAGATGCCGCCTTTTTTGACGTAAATGACGCGGCTCACGAGAATTCCGGCATCGCCAACAATGGACCGTCCCGGTTCAAGAATTAGTCGACAGCCGAACTCGCCAAACGTTTTCAGTGCAAGCTCCGCATATTCTGTCGCCGCAGGAGCTACGTCGTTGTCTGCGTCGTAGTTGATCCCGAGCCCGCCGCCCAGGTCGATTGTCGTAATCGTATGGCCATCGCCACGCAACTGCTGCACAAGCTCTGCGATGCGCTCGAATGCGCGCGAATAGGGGCCAAGGCTCATTATCTGTGAGCCTATGTGCATGTCGATACCGCAGACTTCTATGCCTGGGAGCTCGGCCGCCTCGGCGTAAGCCTGTCGCGCAAATTGCCATTGAATTCCAAACTTGTTTTCCAGTTTCCCTGTGGAAATTTTCTCGTGCGTGCCTGCATCGATGTCCGGGTTAATTCTGAAGGCGATGCGTGCCGTTTTCCCAAGCCGTGTTGCTATGGCGCTTATCTGATGTAGCTCCGGCTCCGACTCTACGTTGAACTGCAGAATGTCCTTACTCAGCGCAAATTTAATTTCGGGCGCAGTCTTGGCTACTCCCGAATACACGATCTTCGACGCCGGCATACCGGCCAACAGGGCACGCCGTAGCTCACCTTCCGAAACAACATCGGCTCCGGCGCCACGTGTCGCGAGAATCCGTAATACTGCCTGGGCCGAGTTGGCCTTAACCGAATAGCAAATAAGTGTGTCATGCTGAGCAAAAGCACTCGCGTAGGCATCGTACGCGGATTCGATCGCGAGTTGCGAGTAACAGTAAAAGGGAGTGCCGCAGGATTCAGCAATGCGATGCACCGGTACGTTGTCGGCGTAGTAGTGCTCACCCTTGTGTCCGAAATTCGGCAACGTAATCTCCGTGACGAGAACAGCTCACGAATATTACATCAGTTGACTGGCGTGAAATGAAAGATTAATTTGCGTCATCACAGCGACAGGAGTTCGCGAGCCATGAGCGTGGATTGGACATCCGTTATCCCACCGATTGTTGCTATCGTCGTGGTGCTGTGGCGCAAGGAAGTCATTGTTTCCCTGTTGCTGGCAATTTTCGCCGCAGAGTTCCTGCAGCTATCGATGAGCTGGCAAACCCCACTCCCGGCGCTACTTAACACCATTGAACGAACTGTCGGCGTGTTCGCTGATGCGGGCAATGCCCGCCTGCTGATATTTAGCCTGCTAATCGGCGCGCTGCTGGCATTCGTGCGTGAGTCCGGCGGCGTTTCTGCAATGGTCGCCAAGCTTGTAAACAAGGGCATTGCCAGGAGCGGCAGGCGAGCGACACTGCTGACCAGCGCTGTCGGTACCATAATATTTGTCGAATCCAACCTGAGCGTTCTGACCGCTGGCATTCTATCTCGCGGCCTGTTCGACAAGTTCCGCTTAAGCCGGGCAAAGCTCGCCTATATCATCGACAGTACGTCCGCGCCGATCTGCATTCTCATATTGTTGAATGGTTGGGGTGCTTTCGTCCTCGCGCTGCTTGGCAATTATGAATTGAACGCCTCCGCAGCGACCATTCTTTGGGGCACGATTCATCTCAATTTCTATGCGCTCGTTACGCTGCTTGTCGTTTTTTATAGCGCCTGGACCGGCCGGTACTTTGGACCGCTAGCTCGCAGTTTGCCCGAATCGCCTGACGCCTCAGCAACACACCAGAATATTGCCGCGTCGAAAGCGCGATATATGGTGGTGCCGCTGGCTGTCATGATCCTCGGCATGCTCGGCTTCATGTATTGGACTGGCAATGGTGATCTTGCCGCCGGCAACGGCTCCAAATCGGTTCTATATGCAACCGTACTTGCAATCCTCGTGGCCTATTTGCAATTGCTGTTCAGTGGTTTGTTTGACCATTTGAAACTGATCCGAATCGGATTCGACGGCATGGGTGAGTTGTTACCGCTGGTAGCAATCGTCTTGCTGGCCCTGGCGCTGGGCTCCAGCCTTGGTGATCTCGGTACCGGCACTTACATCGCCGGTCTCGTTGGCGAGAATCTGCCTCAGTTCCTGATTCCAGCGATGCTGTTTCTGGCCGGCGGACTGATTTCGTTTTCGACGGGCACATCGTGGGGAACATTCGCCATATTGATCCCGATCGGCATGCCGCTGGCTATATCATTGGATCTACCGCCGTCACTGTTACTTAGTGCGATACTCGGCGGTGGCGTGTTTGGCGATCATTGTTCGCCAATATCCGATACGACCGCCGTATCTGCGATAGCCTCAGGATGTAATTTGCTCGAGCACGTCAAAACTCAGTTGCCTTACGCACTCTTCGCGGGCTCTATCGCCCTTGGCATGTATGTCGTCGCCGGCCTCGTGTTGCTGTAGAGCCGCGGCGGAGAATGAGAATATGAATAACAGCCGCAACATACTTTTGATATTGGCACTAACCCTGACGATCGCAGCATCTCCGCGTGAGTTGCGAGCCGACACCGACACAGAAGCAATCGACGATATTGCCGCAAGGACGATGGCCTTGTACTCGGTTCCTGGAATGGCCGTTGGTGTCGTAAAAGATAATCGCGTTATTTTTGAACGTGGATACGGCATTCGGGAGCTTGGCAAAAAGGGGCAGATTGACAGCGAAACCCTGTTCAAGATCGCTTCGAACTCCAA
>CAYTNO010000132.1:0-5981 GCA_964439125.1 uncultured Woeseiaceae bacterium
CTGGCTTACCGGGATGAAACCGGGCGAAGAGGAGACCATCCTCGAGCAGGTTGTTAGAGCGGCTCCAGGAAAAAATATCAAAATGCTGTCGCGAGGAACGGTCCTGACAGTTTAGAATCGCCGCATGTTTGAGAATCTCACCGGTAGGCTGAGCGATGCCGCTCGAAGCCTCAGCGGCAAAGGCCGCATTACAGAAACCAATATCAAGGACACGCTGCGTCAGGTGCGGCTGGCGCTGCTTGAGGCCGATGTTGCGCTGCCTGTCGTCAAGTCGTTCATTGACCGAATTCGCGAGAAGGCGGTCGGCGAGGAAGTCAGCAAGAGCCTGACGCCTGGTCAGGCACTCGTTAAGATCATTCACGGCGAGCTGGTCCGAATACTGGGTGCGGAATACGCACCGCTCGACCTGAAAGCTCAGCCACCGGTTGTTGTGCTGCTTGCCGGTTTGCAGGGCGCAGGCAAGACGACGACAGCGGCGAAGCTCGCCAAACGACTCATAGAAAAAGACAAGAAACGCGTCATGCTGGTTAGCGTTGACGTTTACCGGCCAGCAGCAATACTTCAGCTTGAGACGCTCGCTAAAGAGGTTGGTGCGCTGCACTGCCCAAGCACCGGCACAGACAAACCTGTGGCAATCGTTGATCGTGCACTCGACGATGCACGCCGTTCGCACGCGGATGTGCTTATCGTCGATACCGCCGGCCGACTGCATGTTAATGAAGAAATGATGCAGGAAATCGTGTCCGTGCACGCCCGGGCGAACGCGCATGAGACTTTATTCGTTGTGGATAGCATGGCGGGGCAGGATGCCGTTAATGCTGCGGCGGCATTCGACAGAAGTTTGCCGCTGACCGGCATAGTGCTTACCAAGGCGGACGGCGACGCCAAGGGTGGTGTTGCACTATCGGTGCGAGAGATTACCGGCAAGCCGATTCGATTCCTCGGCATTGGTGAAAAGGTCGACGCACTCGAAGCCTTCCATCCGGACCGCATGGCTTCACGAATCCTTGGAATGGGCGATGTACTGTCGCTCGTTGAAGAGATGGAGGACAAGGTCAATAAGGACAAGGCCGAGAAACTCGCCAGGAAGCTCAAGAAGGGGCGCGGTTTCGATTTGTCCGATCTAAAGGATCAGCTGGAGCAGATGATGAATATGGGCGGTATGGCCGCCATGCTCGATAAACTGCCGCTCCCGGGCAATGTCAATTCGGCTGCGCTCAAGGATAGCGCCAACGAAAAGCAATTGAGCCGGCAGGTTGCGATCATCGATTCGATGACGCCAGGGGAGCGGCGTTTTCCGAAAAACATCAATGGATCCCGCAAAAAGCGCATCGCGGCGGGCTCCGGGCTGCAGATTCAAGACGTCAATCGACTGCTCAAACAGTTCACCCAGATGGAAAAAATGATGCGAAAAATGTCCCGTGGCGGCATGAAAAAGATGATGCGCGGGATGCCAGGCGGGGGCCTTCCACCTGGAGTGCGCTAAGCCTCGGAAATTCTTAGAGTTATTCGACGCGAAAACGCTTCACATTTAGTCTGAAACCGGTACAATGCGCAACCTGTTCGAGGTGGCTCGAGCACGGGCATGTCTGCCTTTCACACAGTTTTATACGGAAAAATAATGGTTAGTATTCGTCTTTCGCGCGCTGGCGCGAAGAAACGCCCCTTTTATCACCTGGTAGTCACCGATAGTCGCAATCGTCGGGACGGCCGATATATCGAGCGAGTGGGTTACTTCAACCCGGTTGGCAAAGACCATGAGGAGAACCTGCGCATCGATGTCGAGCGTGTGGCTCACTGGATCGGTCAGGGTGCACAGCCTTCAGATCGTGTTGCCTCGTTGTTGAAGGTTCACAGCAAGGCGCAGGCCAGCATCTGATCGCGGGTTTGGAACAGCCGGTATTGCTGGGCCGTGTCACTGGCCTGTTTGGAGTAAAAGGCTGGGTCAAAGTGTTCTCGTTTAGCCGGCCTCGCGAAGCGATCCTCGATTACGATCGCTGGTTCCTTGGTCAGGATGGCAAGTGGCAGCCGGCAGAGGTCGCAGAGGGAAAACAACACAGCAAGACGGTCATAGTGCGCCTGGACGGCGTTCATGATCGAGATCAGGCAGCCGCGCTGATAGGCAAAGACATTGCCATTTCGCGCGACGATCTGGCAAAGACAGAGGTCGGTTCATATTATTGGGCAGATCTCGAGGGGATGCAGGTGCTGCATCGTGACGGGACCGAGCTTGGCGAGGTCGCGTATTTAATGGAAACGGGCGCGAATGACGTGCTGGTGACCAAAGGTGAACGAGAGCGGTTGATTCCGTTTATCGCTGACCAGGTTATTTTGGATGTTGATTTTGCCAAAGGCATAATCACCGTCGATTGGGAATGGGATTGACGCTATGCACATTGCAGTCGTCAGTATCTTTCCGGAAATGGTAGGGCAGGTCGCTGAGTACGGCGTCGTAGGTCGGGCAAAAGAGCGAGGGTTGTTGTCGCTCACTTGTGAAAACCCGCGTGACCATACGAGCGATGTGCATCGGACGGTCGATGACCGGCCGTACGGCGGTGGCCCGGGCATGGTTCTGAAGTACGAGCCAGCCGCAAAGGCCATTCGTGCGGCCAAAGACGACATGCCCGAGGGTAGCCCGGTCGTTTGTCTTTCGCCGCAAGGCAAGGTTTTCGACCAGGATACGGCCAGGCGTTATGCGGGCTTGCAGGGCATGATTTTGCTGGCCGGTCGATACGAAGGTATCGATGAACGTTTGCTCGAGAGTGAGGTGGATGAGGAGTTGTCACTGGGTGACTTCGTCTTGTCCGGAGGCGAGATTGCCGCCATGGCGGTAATTGATGCAGTAGCGCGGTTGTTGCCGGGTGTACTCGGCGATGAAGATTCAGCGGCACAGGACTCCTTTATGGAGGGGCTGCTGGACCATCCGCACTACACACGGCCGGAGATCGTTGCCGGTCAGCGGGTTCCGGCGGTGTTGTTGTCGGGAGACCATGCGCGCATTGCGCGATGGCGTTACAAGCAGGCGTTGGGACGCAGCTTTATTAGGCGGCCCGACTTGGTGGCAGAATTGAATTTGGATCGTGAGCAACAGAAGTTGCTCGACGAGTTTTTGAAGGAGCAGGGCTAGCCAAGATGCGGCCCAGGTGCAGAGACATGAGCAAAATAATCGAAGCGATCGAACAAGAACAGATGGGCAAGCAAATCCCCGACTTTTCGCCAGGCGATACCGTCGTTGTCCAGGTAAAGGTCAGGGAAGGCACACGTGAGCGCTTGCAGGCGTTCGAAGGCGTGGTAATTGCTAAACGCAATCGCGGACTTAACTCGTCATTTACCGTGCGCAAGATATCGCATGGCGAAGGTGTGGAACGTGTTTTCCAGACGTACAGCCCGGTCGTAGACTCCGTCGAGCTCAAACGTCGTGGTGATGTGCGCCGCGCCAAGCTCTACTATTTACGCGGCCGCACGGGTAAAGCAGCACGTATCAAGGAAAAGATCTAGGTCCTACGCCCCGGCGCTGCTGCGTCAGGCACAAAATGCTAGTCTTCGTCTGAACCAAATATTCAGATAGAGGTCACTTCTGGCATGGGACGAGACACACGTATTTTCCGTTTAACGGCAGCGCTGATCTTCTGCTCAGCGATTCTGTCGCTGAGCGGCTGTGCGTCCTTGATTTCCAATGCCGCAAGCGATCTCTCCGACAATCTTTCAGCGGCTATGCTGAATCAGGACGACCCGGAAACAGTACGTGCTGGAATGCCTTCGTACATGCTCTTGATGGACAGTTTCGTCGAGGGCAGTCCCGACGATCCAGCCATGCTTGCCGCGGCGGCCAACTTATACGCATCTTACGGAGCAGTTTTCGTCGACGATGAGGTACGCGCCTCGCGGCTAACAACACGTGCCAGGAATTACGCCGAGAAAGGCATGTGCGAGACTTACGAGGCCTCGTGCAATTGGCGGGACATGAACTACGAAGACTTCGTGGCCAGCCTTGACGGCGTTACCGTAAAACACGCTGATGCCGTTTATGCCTACGCGTTCGCGACGCTGGCGTATTTGCGAGCTCACAGTTCGGACTGGAATTCTCTCGCCGAGCTGCCGCAGGCAGAAGCTCTGATCAAACATTATCTCGCTATTACCGGCGACGCAGCCAACAATGCTGCGCACATGTATCTCGGCATAGTCCTAACGCTCAGACCGCCCGCGTTGGGCGGCAAGCCTGAGGAAGCCAGAGAGCATTTCGAACAGGCCATTCAACATTCCGCCGGGCGAGATTTGGGTGCGAAAGTTGAGTTTGCGAAGGGCTATGCGAAGCTGCTCTACGATAGAGACCTGCACGACAGGCTTATCAACGAGGTGCTGGCTGCCAGCCCTTATGAGGATGGTCTGACCTTATCCAACGTCCTCGCGCAGGAAGAAGCTGCCAAGATGCGCGCCGAGGCCGATGACTACTTCTGAACCGGACGGAAACTCGATGAAGAGAATTGGAATATTGATATTGGTGTTGCTGCTCGGTGGGCTGGCAAACGCTGCGACTCTCAAGATCGCTACGTTAGCCCCGGAGGGTTCCGCATGGATGAAGGAGATGCGGGCCGGTGCGAAAGAGATCCAGGAGCGAACTGAAGGCCGCGTGCAGATCAAGTACTACGGCGGCGGCGTCATGGGAAATTCCAGCAAAGTGCTGGGCAAAATCCGCATTGGTAATCTGCACGGTGGCGCTTTTACACCGTCCGCGATGCAAAAAATCTACCCCGAAATCGCTCTTTACGGATTGCCTCTGGTATTCGAGTCTGTGGAAGAGGTCGCGTATGTCCGCGCCCGACTCGATAAGACCATTCAGGACGGCCTTGAGAAAGCGGGGTACGTCAATTTCGGTTTCGCCTCCGGAGGGTTCGCCGTCATCATGTCGAATAACCCTGTCAAAGGTCTGCGCGACATGAAAGGTAAACGTGTTTGGGTGCCTGAGGGCGACACCATCAGTTACTCGACTATGCAGGCACTTTCGTTATCACCGGTAACTCTGCCGCTGACAGACGTTTTGACCGGTTTGCAAACTGGGCTAATCGACATCGTTGCGATGTCGCCTGTCGGAGCGCTTGTGTTGCAATGGCATACCAAGGTGAAGTTCATCACAGATATGCCACTTGTTTACACTATGGGTTTTATGGCTATCGACAAACGGGCATTCAAAAAGATTGATGTGGCCGATCAGCAAGTCGTTCGCGAGGTTATGACTCGCACCTACGCGAATTTGGATGAGGCTAGTCTAAGCGACAACGTAGAGGCCATGCAGGCTTTGCTGAATACAGGTATTGAGAGTGTCGAACTCGATCCAGAGGAAGCGTCTGAAATTCGCAGCACTTTGAGTCGTTCGAACCGGGCTATGGCGGAGCAGGGTGAATACTCATTGGATCTCTACAACGAGATGCTGCAGTTCGTCGAGGAATACCGCGTCGGTAACGCTGCCGATGGCGGAAACTAGGAGTGCCAACAGGCTTCATCGCATTTCTCGCGCGGCTTGATAACGCCGGTCGGCTATTGGAGAACATCGTTCTCGTTACGCTGCTAAGTGGCATGATGCTGCTTGCGGTCGGGCAAATCGTGCTGAGGGAAGTCTTCGATACCGGCATCATTTGGGCGGACGAACTAGTCAGGTTGGTCGTGCTCTGGCTCGCAGTCATGGGTGCTATCGCTGCGTGTCGTGAAGATCGCCATATTCGAATCGATGCGCTTTCGCATCTCTTCCCCGATAGCGTGATAAACGGAATACGCATCGTCGTCGATCTTTTTGCAGCGGGTGTTTGTGCCGTTATTGCATGGCAGGCATATCGATACCTGCAACTTGAGATCGAGTTTGAGGATACGGTTCTCGTCGATACGCCCGCATGGATTGCACATGTAGTTATACCGATTGGCTTTGCGTTATTCAGTTATCGCTTTCTTGTTTCCGTCATGAAAAGAGTAGTTGGTATCTTCATTAT
>CAYTNO010000133.1:0-5980 GCA_964439125.1 uncultured Woeseiaceae bacterium
GAAGACGATCTGCAGCAGACCCTCCCGATCGCGTAAATCAATGAAAATCACACCACCGTGGTCACGGCGCCGGTGCACCCATCCACAGACAGAAATATCCTGTCCGATCAGCGATTCGTCAACTTGTCCGCAATAGTGGCTACGCATGGTTTTTTCCGCGATGGGGCTCTGAAAAAAGAGGCGGAATGGTACGGCGTGGGCAGCGAATATACAACTCGGGAATGCCGCTATTTGTCGTCGCTTTCAGGTAATTTCAAGGGCAGCTCGGCTGTCCGCTCCTTGGACCAGGTCGGCACGACGACACCCAGCGACATGATCAGCTTGACCGCTTCGTCGACCTCCATATCCAGTTCAATCGTATCTTTTGTCGGCACAATAATGATGAAACCCGAAGTTGGATTTGGGGTAGTCGGAACGAAACAGCAGACCACATCCTCACCCGTGCGTCCCTGAATCTCGCCAACGTCCGATGCGGTTTGAAATGTCAGCGTGTACAGACCCTTACGCGGGTATTCGACCAGTATCACCTTGCTGAACGCATTGCCCGACTCCGAAAAGACGATTTCTGCAAAATTCTTCGCTGCCGAGTAGATCGAGCGAACAATCGGAATGCGCTCCATCAGGGACTCCCAACCGCCAACGACGCTGCGTCCAACGAAGTTTGCTGCCAGCAAGCCGGTCACCAGCAGCACAATGATGGTCAGAATGACGCCAAGTCCGGGAATCGAGATACCCAGCCAGGCCTCAGGCAGAAAGCGTTCGGGCACGTACCTGAGCGACCGATCCATCAGTCCAATCAGAAAACGCAGCAATATGTACGTGATACCGAGCGGCAACCACACCAACAGGCCAGCAACGAGATAACGGCGAAGACGCTTCATCATGGCTTTGTCAGGCCTCTTTCGACTTTTTGACGGACGGCTTCGCGCTGGTCTTGTCCTCGGATTTCTTTTCCTTTGCTGCTACAGGCTCTTTGTCGCCTGCGAGATTGCGTTGGTTATCCTTCTTGAAGTCTGTTTCGTACCAGCCCTGCCCCTTCAGCCGAAAACGCGGTGCTGTTATCAGCCGCTTTAGCGCCGGTTCTCCACATTCCGGGCAATCGACCAAGGGCTCGTCCGCGATTTTTTGCAGCGCGTCGAGCGTATGTTCGCATTTTTTGCAGGCATACGCGTAAATCGGCATGCATTGGTCTCCTTAAAGTCGGCGCATTATATGCAATCGCGACTGAAGTCGCTCCCACATTACTTGGCAATGTCTTGTGGGAGCGGCTTAAGCCGCGACAAACTAGGCAGCGTTCTGGAATTCCAGGTGGTCATCCTCGACGTCGATGTCAATAGTGTCGCCGGGCTTGAACTTGCCCTGCAGTATCTCCTGCGCCAGCGGGTTCTCCACCTGCTGCTGGATTGCTCGTTTCAGCGGCCTTGCTCCATACACGGGGTCAAAACCGGCATCCGCGAGTTTGTCACGTGCAGCATCGGAAAGCGTGATCTGCATATCCCGGTCGGCAAGCCTATCGTGCAGGTAGCCGAGTTGAATATCGACAATCAGCCGGATGTGCTCGCGACTCAGCGGGTGGAAGACTACAACGTCGTCGACACGGTTGATGAACTCGGGGCGAAAATGCGTTCCCACGACCTCCATAACGGCTGCCTTCATCTCGTCGTAGTTTTCCTCGCCTGACATCTCCTGGATCATTTGCGAACCGAGGTTAGAGGTCATGACAATAACTGCATTACGAAAATCGACTGTGCGTCCCTGGCCGTCCGTAAGGCGCCCGTCGTCGAGTACCTGCAACAGAACATTGAACACGTCGGGGTGCGCTTTCTCGACCTCATCCAGGAGGATGACGGAATACGGCCTGCGTCGCACAGCCTCTGTCAGGTAACCGCCTTCTTCGTAGCCAACGTATCCCGGCGGCGCGCCAATCAGACGTGCCACCGAATGCTTCTCCATGAATTCCGACATATCCAGTCGCACCATCGCGTCGTCCGTGTCGAACATGAAGTTGGCGAGTGCCTTCGTCAACTCGGTCTTGCCGACGCCGGTTGGCCCGAGGAAAAGAAAAGACCCGATAGGTCGTTTTGGATCCGACAAGCCGGCGCGCGACCGACGAATGGCGTTCGCGACAACCGTAACGGCTTCGCTCTGACCAACCACACGTTGCTGCACGACCGATTCCATTTCGAGCAGTTTCTCTTTCTCGCCTTCGAGCATTTTCGACACAGGAATGCCGGTCCACTTTGAGACGATCTCAGCGACCTCTTCCTCAGTGACATTATTGCGCAGCAGGGTTGTTTCCATATCTGCTGCTAGAACCGCACCTTCGAGCTGCTTCTCGAGTTCCGGTATGCGGCCGTACTGCAACTCCGACATGCGCGCGAGATCATTGCCGCGATGCGCCGTCTCGAGTTCGAGTTTTGCACGCTCAAGTTCTTCTTTAAGGTGTGTTGCGCCCTGCATCACGGCTTTCTCTGCCTTCCATACTTCTTCGAGATCCGAGAATTCTTTTTCGAGCTCTTCCAGCTGCGCCTCGAGATCGTGCAAGCGTTTGCGTGATGCTTCGTCAGACTCCTTTTTAAGCGCCTCACGCTCGATTTTCAGCTGAATAATGCGTCGTTCCAGTCTGTCCATCGCCTCGGGCTTCGAGTCGATCTCGATGCGAATGCGCGATGCCGCCTCGTCGATCAGGTCAATGGCCTTGTCCGGAAGCTGGCGATCTGCGATATAGCGATGCGACAGCGTTGCCGCGGCAACAATGGCCGGATCCGTTATTTCCACTCCATGATGCACCTCGTAACGCTCCTTGAGGCCGCGAAGAATTGCGATTGTGTCTTCGACCGTCGGTTCCTCGATCAATACTTTCTGGAAGCGTCGTTCGAGCGCCGCGTCTTTCTCGAGATACTTGCGATACTCGTCAAGTGTCGTTGCGCCAACGCAGTGAAGCTCACCGCGCGCCAACGCCGGCTTGAGCATGTTGCCCGCATCCATTGAGCCTTCGGCCTTGCCGGCACCAACCACAGTATGTAATTCGTCGATAAACAGAATGATCTGACCTTCCTGTTTCGAAAGATCGCTCAGCACTGCCTTGAGACGCTCTTCGAATTCGCCGCGGAACTTCGCACCTGCAATCAGGGAGCCCATATCGAGCGACAGAATTCGCTTGCCACGCAAGCCCTCGGGAACCTCGTTGTTAACGATGCGTTGCGCGAGTCCTTCAATGATTGCTGTCTTGCCAACGCCGGGCGCTCCGATAAGGACCGGGTTGTTCTTGGTGCGACGTTGCAGAATCTGGATCGTGCGACGAATCTCATCGTCTCGCCCAATGATCGGATCAAGCTTGCCCTGCTCGGCCCGCTCCGTCAGGTCGATCGTGTATTTCTCGAGCGCCTGTCTGGCGTCCTCGGCGTTTGGGTCGTTGACCTGCTGTCCACCGCGCAGCTCATCAATCGCTTTTTCGACCGCGCCCCGCACCGCCCCGGCCTGTGTCATTACCGCAAGTAGCGGTGACTTCTCGTCCATGGCAGCAAGCACGAACAACTCGCTCGAGATGTACTGGTCATTGCGTTTCTGCGCCAGCTTGTCGGTGATATTGAATAGCTTGCTCAGCTCATTGCCGATATGCACTTCGCCGCCGGTGCCCTCAACCTTCGCCAGTCGGTCGACAGCATCGCCCAGTTGGGAGCGCAGCAGATTGATGTTTACGCCCGCTTTCGTGAGCAGGCCACGAACCGCACCCCCTTCCTGGTCGAGCAGAGCAACCATGACGTGCACGGGCTCAATAAACTGGTGATCCTGGCCAACAGCGAGCGATTGCGCCTCCGCGAGCGCCATCTGAAACTTGCTTGTCAATTTGTCCAAACGCATATGAGAACCTCTTGCCGGTCGTCCGGCAGCAGTAACTCACTCTAAGGTGACGTCTGCCGCCGATTTTTCAAGACCGATAGATGAAGCTCAACATTCGGCCGGTGTCACCATCACGGCGGTACGAGTAGAACCGCTGGGGGTCACTGACGGTGCACAGACCGCCGCCATAGGCGCTAAGGACACCGTTCCTGCTCAGCCGGGCGCGCGCCAGACCGAACAGGTCGGCTTGCAGGCGGCCTCTCTCATTGACCCGGAACAAGGCTTCAATTTGCCCCCACTCGCCGAAACTTTCACGAACCTCGGAACCGACCTCAAACGCAGCCTGGGAAATGGCCGGCCCAAACCATGCGATCAGGTCTCCTGCCGGCGTATTCATCTCATCGAGCGTGGCCTCAACAATTCCCGCCGCGAGGCCGCGCCAACCCGCGTGGATCGCCGCAATCTCTTGACCGTCCAGTGAACACAGTAAAATCGGCAGGCAGTCGGCAGTGCGCACAACACAAATATCGCCTGAGCGGTCCGCGATAACCGCATCGGCATCCGGCGCGCCCTGATCGAAGTCCGGCGAACTTATTCGAACGGCGCGCGCGCCGTGTACCTGGTTGAGGAACTGAGGCTTGGCGGGCAATGCAAACTCACTGCCTTTGAGCGTCGTGCCGGCAATAATGCCGGACGGCGCTGGCCAGTCCGCACGAAGCCACTCATCGCTCAAGGCAGTCCTTCCTCATGACAGTGAGCAGCTTCTGCAAGTCCGCCGGTGGCTCGACTTCAAATTTGAGCATTTCGCCACTATCCGGGTGGCAGAATTCCAGCCGTGTCGCGTGCAGCGCCTGGCGGCGGAAGCCGCGCAGTTCTTCAATGAGTTCTTCGCTCGCACCCGCTGGCAACGCGAGGCGCCCACCATAGACCGGATCGCCGACGAGAGCGTGACGGCGGTGCGCGAAATGAACCCTGATCTGATGCGTTCGACCTGTTTCGAGCTTCACTCTTATAAAAGTGTGCCCAGCAAATCGCTCGACAACCGTGTAATGCGTAACGGCTGGCTTGCCGTCGTCACGAATACACATGCGCTTGCGGTCGACCCGGTGGCGACCGATTGCTGCGTCAATAGTCCCGCCCCCGGTAAGAACACCATTGCAAACCGCCAGGTAGAAACGCGAAATATCCCTGTCTGCCAATAGTCGTACAAGTGCTGTGTGCGCGGGCAGCGTCTTGCCGATCAGCAATAAGCCACTCGTGTCTTTGTCCAGCCGATGAATAATGCCTGCTCGCGGCACCTCCTCCAGTTTCGGCGCGTGGTGCAGCAAGCCGTTCATCAAGGTGCCACGATGATTGCCGGCACCCGGGTGCACAACCAGGCCTGCCGGCTTATTGATAACGATAAGCGACTCGTCTTCGAACACGATATTCAGCTTCATCGGTTCTGGCCCAGCCTTGACCTCGATTTCAGGCTCCGCCTGCAGACTTACCGTCTCGCCTCCCTGCACGGGATCGCGGGGTCGTGGGCTGAAACCATCCACCTGAATCGAACCGGCCAGCAGCCATGCCTTCAACCGGCTGCGCGAATATTCGGGAAACAACTCGGCCAGTGCCTTGTCCAACCTTTTGCCGGCATGTTCGATGGGAATAGTCCTGATTGTCTTTTCTGCATTCATTGCGGCACCAAGTCTACGGTATACTCGCCGGCTTGGCCGACTCTGAGTACGGCGAATCCACAGATTGTTTAGCAGATATGACCCCTGGAAAGAGAATGAACATGAATTATTTCGCCGACGACACGTTCAAGCGCTTAGCGGCATGCGCGCGAATTGTCGTCGTGCTTGCTGCCGTGAGCATCGCCGCGGGTTGCGCGGGCAACGATGAGCAGGAATCCACGCTCGCTGGCAACCTCATCGAGTCGTATGAGGAAGCCAAGCAAGCCGTCGCAAACGGTAATTATCGGCGCGGCGTTCAAATTTTCGAGGCGATACAAGCACGTTTCCCATTCAGCGATATCAGCCGGCAAGTGCAGTTGGATTTGATATTTGCCTACTACAAGGCCGGGCAAAAAGAGCAAGCCGTGGAAGCCGCCGCCGCCGCCGGCGCCCGCGTTGCTCAGCTTGGCGATCGTCCGTCC
>CAYTNO010000134.1:0-5977 GCA_964439125.1 uncultured Woeseiaceae bacterium
ATCCGGAACTTGGCAAAGCGCTCGATGTTGTCAGCCTGATTGATGGACTCAAAGCCGATCGCGCGGCAACCGCCGGCTTCATGCGCGGCGAGCGCCGTCCATCGGCCTTTCCGCTTGGCCTGCTGGGCGGCCGATCGCGAATTCACTACGAACCGCTCGGCGTAATCGGCAATATTTCGCCGTGGAATTTCCCGATTCAGTTGTCGTTATCGATACTCGGCGCAGCCTTTGGTGCTGGCAACCGGGTGATCCTCAAACCGTCTGACCAGACGCCGTTGACGTCTACGGCCATTGCCGAGGCGGTCGCCGAGTACTTCGACGAGACGGAACTTGCGGCTTTCGCCGGCGGTTTCGATCTTGCCGTTGAGTTTCCGAAGCTGCCGTTTGATCACCTGATGTTCACGGGATCACCGGCATTGGCGAAAATAGTCTGTGCCGAAGCCGCGAAGAACCTGACGCCGGTAACGCTCGAACTTGGCGGCAAGTCCCCTGTGCTGGTGAGCCGCACGGCCGACGTGGCCGAAGCGGCGCGACGAATTATGTGGGGCAAGTGCCTGAACGGCGGCCAGGTGTGTCTCGCACCGGATTTTGGTTTTATTCCGGCCGGTACCGAAACGGCGTTCATCGAAGCTGCCAAAGATATCGTGTGCGAGATGTTTCCGACGATGGTCGGCAACGACCAGTACATCAATTTCGTCAACGAGCGTCATTACCAGCGCGTCAAAGGATACCTGGACGATGCTCGTGAGAAAGGCGCGCAGGTGATTGAGGTCAATCCTGCGAACGAGGACTTTCCACCAGCGGCTCGCAAAATGCCGATTACGTTCGTGCTGAACGTCACTGATGACATGGTCATTAGCCAGGAGGAGATCTTCGGGCCCGTATTCATTATCCGCACGTATAGCGATTTCGCCGAAGCTATCGACTACGTCAATTCACGACCGAAACCCCTGGCGCTGTATTACTTCGGTGAGGATGACAAAGAGTGGCAGACAGTCCTGAACAAGACGTCGTCGGGCGGCACTGTCCGCAATGATGTCATTGAGCATTTCATGCAGCACAAACTGCCATTCGGCGGTGTCGGTAATTCGGGAACGGGTCGCTATCACGGCATCGAGGGATTCAGACGTTTCTCAAACCCGCGCGGTGTCTACGAGCAGAGCAATATTGGTGCGAAGGCCATACGCCTTGGGCTGAATTTTCCGATGAAAAGCCTGCACAGCAAAGTGATCAAGGCCAAGTTGCGCTGAACACCCTGCAGGAATCAGTCTGCTAAACTGGCCTTTGAAAAAGCTAGATTATGGAATCTAGGGCACGCGAAACCGCGCATAAGCGCAATAATGTGGAAAATCAAAAGAAAGCCGATAAGAGCCCATGCACCCACACGATCCCTCATTAGGTAGTAAAGCGTTTGGCAGTCACGCCGACTCCGGACTTATTGTTGGCTACCAATCGCATCAGGATGCGCTGCGGTTTTTGTCGTCAGCGCTTAGCCAGGCGAATGGTGCTGCGCTGCTGCAGGGGCCATCGGGGTCGGGCAAGACCACAATCGTCACCGAGCAGCTTGGCTGGTCATCGCGTGATGCCGCCGTTGCCCTCATCGATGGAACGCGCCTGACGCCACGTCAATTGCTCAACGGCATGCTGTCACAATTCGATGTCCGAACCACTTCTCAGAATGACGAGCAGTTGTTGCAGACGCTCAACAACTTCCTGACTGAGCAGACGCGTAGAGCAGAGGCGCCTGTGCTGATTATCGACAATGCCGATCGTGCTACATCGAGTGCCTTGCGCCTGCTTAACTGGCTCGCGGCGCTGGATGTTCGCGGTAACTATGCACTGCGTATCGTGCTGACGGGCAAGGAGCGATTGTCGGCACTGGTGCAACAGAAAAGCATGCGCAGCTTCGCTCGGCGTCACCCGGCCGCATATTCGCTTAATCCGCTGACGGCACAAGAAACGATGATCTACTTGCGTACCCGCCTGATCGCGGCTGGCGGCGAGCAAAGCGAAAAAGTTTTTCCGATAAATGTTTGTGAAAAACTACGCGAGTTGTCGTGCGGCTGGCCAGGTTCTTTGAACGAACGAGCGATAGAGGTCCTGAACCGCATGATAGAACTGCGGTCGGCGAGATCTGTGCCGCGGATCATCGTCACGCGCGACGGACAAATCATGGCGGAGCACGTGCTTGAAGAGAAACAGTATATTATCGGGCGCACCAGTCTGTCCGACATCGTCATCGAAGACAGCTACGTCAGCAAGGTTCACGCCATGCTGCAGGTCTACGCAAATGCGGTTGTGCTGCTCGATCTGAATAGCACCAATGGAACAACGGTTAACTCAACCGTCACGCAGAAGACGATCCTGAGAGATAACGACATCATTTCGCTCGGCCGATATCGCATCAAGATCGAAAACCTGCCGGCGATAAGCGCCGAGATGGACGAGAAAATCGCAGAGTCCGATACCTTGACGATGCAGAACCTCACCGACATGCGCCGCTCGCGCGCCCGGCGGATCGTTACCGCTCTGAAGCACAAGTAGCGTCAATAAGTCGCTGGCCTGAACGATGCGGGATCTATCTGCGCCTCCTCGAGGCGTTTTTTCAGATTCGGTGCATCATCTAGATCAAACATCAAGACCCCGCCAGTGATGGCCAAATCGATTGCCAGTAAAGCAGGTCCGATTGTCGACGCGTCAAGACGAGCAACCAAAGAACGCATGCGCTCTGTATCACCTAGCTCGTGATAGGTGAATATCAGGCCGGCCATATAGCCTGCTGATTGGTTCTCGAATCTGTCGGTCATCTGCAGCGCTTTCGTACGGTCACCGTGAAGCGCCGCGAGCAATGGCTCGTAGTAGCTGAAGTCGCCGGAAAAATCGAAATCGTCTTGCAACAGTGCAATAGCGGTCTTCTTATTGCCGCTTAACATCGCAATTAGAATACTTCTTTCATTTAGTGACGGGCTTTCGCCAAAAGTACTGCGCGCATACTTCAATATCGTATCGGCGCTTGCATAGTCACCTTGGTTTATTTTGACATCCGCTTCGTCCTGCCACCCGTTATAGTTGAGAGGATCAGACTGCTGCCGGCGTTTGGCGAGTATTTCACCAAGCTCAAAGTTCTGGGTTACCTGCAATATTTCTTGTATCCAAACGAGTGACTCAGGCAGAGGTGCCCCGGAGTCAACGATCTCGCGGAACTGATCCACAAGATTGGGCAGGCGATGCCAGTGTGGCGCAAAAAATTCCCGGTTTAACTCGGCAGCAATGCGTGACGCCGCATCAGGCGCATTGTTCACGGCGAAATCCAGGTCTTGCATTAGCAACGCGTATGCGCTGTCGGCATCCAGGTTGCGGATATCGCCGACAATCAGCGCACCGCCCTCGAGCAGCATGTGTGCGTATCGGTCTGCGTGCAAAATCGCGGGTTGCGCAAAGCCTGGGTCGAGTTGCATTGCCTGATCAAAAAAGACATTGGCATCGGCAAGAGTCACGAGCTTAGCAGAGCCTCGTCCGTGGGCTTGATAAAATAGCTTCCGGCCTTTCATGTAGGCCTCAAAGGCCGCGACGTCGCGAGTGCCTGCGGAGAACATTCGATTGCGCATGTCCTCGTCAAGAATAACGTCTAACGAAGCGGCGATATTCTCGGCGACATCGTGCTGCACGTCGAAGAGGTCTTCGGTACTACGGTCGTAAGTCTCGGACCACAAGTGAAATCCGTCGTGCGCGCGAATCAATTGTGCCGTCACGCGCAGTTTGTCACCGATGCGCCGCACGGATCCTTCGACGACGTGTGCCACGCCGAGCTGATCTGCGATGTCGCCGATGTCCGTATTGGTGTTCTTGAACTCGAAGCTGGAGGTTCGCGCAGTAACCTGCAGTTCTGGCAATCGTGCGAGCGAGTTAAGAATCTCCTCTGTCAGGCCATCCGTGAACCACTCCTGATCCTGAAGCTCGGAAAGGTCGGAAAATGGTAGTACAGCTACTGACTTATCAATAACCGCACTGTCTGCGGCGGTTTCGTTCTGCCCGAGCTTGTCCCAGGCAATAAACGCCAGCGCAAGAACGAGCGCAGTGGTTATAACGTAGTTGATGCGCCGGCCCGTGTGTGGAGTGATCGACTGCGTAGCCGGTACGTCCTCGGTCTTCTTTACGCCGTCGGGCGTTAGCTCGAAGGCCCAGGCGAGGATCAGTGCAACGGGTAAACCCGCAACAAGCACGGCCAGCGACACTTTCATAACCCAATCGGGGGCAGCAAAGTTGTCGGCGGCGAGGTCAAACGCCTGGGCTATGACCCACGCGACAACGGTGTAGGCGACGCCGACGCGAAAGACATTGCGGCGCTTCATTTCTGTGATGAAATTGGGCATGGCGCTATTGTGCCCAATAGCAACGCTGATGTCGCATCGCCAGGCGCGTATTCTTCTTACAACCGAACGCTCGAAGCTACTGACCTAGCACTCCTCGCACCAATCCGGATCCTCGAAATCGCCGTTCTCGTCCGGGTCTTCGACGCCCGTAGTGCCCTCGTAGCCATCGGAATTCGTTTCTTCCGAGTCGTCGAAACCGTCGTCTTCGTCATCGCCTTCTGTGCCGCCATTGCCACCACTCGCGTCGCCGTCATTCGATGAGGGCACCGGAAGTCGGGTGAGAAAAATACTGCGGAGCACCTTATATATATTGCCGTTAGGCAGTGCCAGCGTGAAATGCAGGAGATTCGTCGGCCAATACGGTAGCTCGAGCCCTTGAAAGCCGAAACCGAGGAAGACGAAATCGATGTCGACATACACGGTCTGGTTGTCAAGGTTCGTGATGTAGAAGTCATCGGCTTGATCGAACGTCAGCCAGGCGTCGGGACCATAAGCCTGATTGAATGCGAAATTAACGAAATCGTCCGGGTGTTGATTTGCATCGCGGCAGTCTGCGCAGACAATATTCAGAGGGCTTGTCTGTGCCACACAGATATCAGCGGCCAGCGGCAATAACAGCAGCAGTATTGGGAGCAATTTATGCATCGTCTTGCTCCTTAATAGTGGCTTCACCGAGAACGGTTAGTTGAATGTCACGCATCGACCGGAGAAGTTCGTCGACGCGCATATCCAGTGAGCTCAACTGATCTTCGTCGATACCGTTCCGGATGAGCTCGCTTTTGAAGTACCGGGACTTGGCAGGGGCATCGCCCAATCGTGCTGCCAGCGCCGCCAGTTCGTACTGACGCTGCAAATTGGCAACTTGCGGTTCACCGTTGATTGCGACCGCCCCAAATGCCTGGTCGGCCAGCCACGCGAGATGCTCGACCTTACCGTCGAGCGCAACCGCACGAATGAGCAACTGGTACGACCTGTGTGTGTCTTTGCTTATGAGCCGTTGGCCGAGCGTCGCGGCGGCGTCTGCATCGGAGTAGGCCATGCCGGCGAGCGTTTCGTTGTCGTAGTCGGCATAGATGTGGCGCGGCGAAGGATTGTTCGGCGTGCATGAGTACGCGGAGAACATCTCACCATCCGTCGTCACGTAGTCTTTGAGCTCAACGCGGCAGTTTCTGTCCTTACGAACTCGAATACCGAGCACGACCTCTGTGTCGCTGTTGGTACCTAACGATTGCGCCAGCGCATGATCACTCGTTGTCGCAGGCTGCTGTGGTGTTATTTCGACGTTGGGGTGAACTTGCCCGTTGGTGGCAAAGACCGGTACGTCAATGGGATAGGTGTAAAAGAAACAAGCGGCTGATGCGCCAAGCACCGCCGCAATAGCAATTTTCTTAATCATCGTTCCTTCCTTGGTTGGATGAAGACTGCGGAAGGAACAGGCTAATTGTCCGTCATTGAAAATGCCTGCCGATTAACTGCGCTAAATGCGTAATAATTGCGGCAAATGGAAACCAGTCGTCCTGCCTCATGAGCGAACCTACAGACCACATCGAAACACATGTGCAAATCGAATCGCCACAAGATGGCCCGGTCGATTTGTTACAGCA
>CAYTNO010000135.1:0-5948 GCA_964439125.1 uncultured Woeseiaceae bacterium
CCTCGCCACGTGGAATGGCGGCGGTGATGGGCTACTGCTCATGCGCATCCTTGGGTCAGTTCTTTGTGGATATTGCGCTAGTTTACCTCTCCTGAGAGTGCAAGGCTTGGGGCATAGCGGCATACTCTGCAACGAATTCACTGGAATCCTGTATTCATGCAACAACAGAAGGCCATCGTCACCGCCACCTACAGCCGCCGAATGCGTCTGCGACTGGCGAACGACGAAGAAGTTAATGCAAGGATAAAGGGCAAGCGCCTCAGACCTGTCTGCGGGGATCGCGTTGTCGCGGAGCCAATAGCGGACGAGTCAGACTGGCTGATCATCGAGATCGAAGCGCGGGAAAATGCACTCAGCAGGCCAAACATGCGAGGCCAAACCGAAGTTCTCGCCGCAAATATTGAATTGTTGCTGGTTGTTGCGGCCGGCGAGCCAAAGCCGGATTGGTTCATCGTCGATCGTTACCTTTGTGCCGCTGAGGACATGGGAATTCCGTCCGCCGTCGTCTACAACAAGATCGACCTTGAGGGCAGCGACAGCGACCTGGACACGGTATTGCAGGACTACCAACTCGCCGACTATCAGACCGTGTGCTGCAGTGCCCTGACCGGAGATGGCATCAGTCAGCTCGACGAACTGATCCGCGACAAAACGGCGATCATTGTTGGTCAGTCCGGGGTTGGTAAGTCGAGCATCATTAATGCGCTGCGTGACGACCAGCAACAACGCACCGCAGAAGTATCCGAGAAATCGCGCGAGGGTCGACACACCACCGTCAACTCCATGATGCTCTCACTGCAAAATGGCGGTGTAATTATCGATTCGCCCGGCGTTCGCGACTACGCCCCTGCGCTGGAATCTGCGCCACAAGTCATTCAGGGGTTTCGTGAGATCGACAAAGCAGGTCTGGACTGTCGTTTCGCAAATTGCCGGCATCTTCGAGAACCCAGCTGCGCCGTCAAAGCGGCGGTCGAGAGTGGAGCTATCAGTGAGAGACGCTACGAGTCGTACCGGCGCTTGCTGGCGCTCACCGAGAAACTGGAGAAAAACATCTAAGAACGGTTTCACGCGCCGCAGCGAAATGTTTCACCCTGGTGGCCAGGTCAGGGGCCGTCCGCCCAACAGGTGCAGATGAATGTGAAACACGGTCTGCCCCGCTGCCTCATTGCAGTTCATTACGACCCGGTAGCCATCATCCGCAAACCCTTCTGCGGCCGCAATCACTTTGGCAGCCTTGAACAACTGCCCCACAGTCGCTTCGTCACCGTCATCAAGGTCGTTAATCGTCGCGATGTGCTGACGCGGAATTATCAGGACATGCGTCGGTGCCTGCGCATTGATATCACGAAAGGCGATCGCCGATTCAGACTCGTAAATAATCTCGGCCGGTATGTCGCCAGCCACAATTTTGCAAAACAAGCAGTCTGTTGAACTCATAATTTGTCCTAGTCAATAACTCGCCGGCCATAAAATGCGTGTGATAGCGTCCCGCCGTCGACATACTCGAGCTCCCCTCCAAGAGGAACGCCGTGCGCAATGCGCGATGCCTGAATGTTGTGCCGGGCTGCCATGTCTGAGAGATAGTGCGCGGTCGCGTCACCTTCGACAGTGGGATTGGTTGCGATGATAATTTCGGTAGCAGCGCCCTCTGCAAATCGTGCCTCAAGATCACTCAAACCGAGCTCTTCCGGACCGATTCCGTCCAGCGGCGACAAATGCCCCATTAGAACGAAGTACATGCCGCGGAAGCCGGTAGCGTCTTCAATAGCCATAACGTCGGCGGGCGATTCAACAACACAAAGTTGCGACTCGTCCCGACCGCTCGCCGCACAGATCGAACACAACTCGTGTTCGGTAAACATCCGGCAGCGACCGCAATGCCCAATTCCTGTCGCCGCGTCGGCAAGAGCTGATGAAAGATTTGTGGCGCCCTCTCGATCTCGCTCCAATAACTGAAAAGCGATTCGCTGCGCGGATTTCTGCCCGATACCGGGCATGCAACGCAATGCGTCGATCAAACGAACTAGCAGTGGTGAGTAGGACACGTAAAGGAGCGACTCAGAACGGGAGTTTCAGTCCGGGCGGCAAACCCATCCCGGATGCCATGCCAGAGTATTTCTCCTGCACGGTCGATTCTACTTTGCGAATTGCGTCGTTGAACGCCGCAACAATAAGATCCTCGCGCATTTCCTTATCGTCACCAATCATCGCGTCATCGATTTCAACCGCTTGAACCTGGTGCTGACAAGTCATTGTAATTCGGACAGCACCTGCGCCGGATTCGCCAACGACGATTATCGAAGCCATCTCCTCCTGTGCTTTCTTCATATTGGCCTGCATATCCTGGGCCTGTTTCATCAGCTGGCCGATACCACCTTTCATTCCCTACTCCGTCTCTAGTCGTTTTGCGTCGGTTTGATCAATTCGATGGAGTCAGTCTTCAACTCGGCATCGAACATGTTCTTAAGTGCCTGCACGTTTGGATCTGCCTCCAGCAATTCTCTGGCGGCCTCGATGCGCTCGTCGGCAAGCCGCGTTTCCTCTTGCATGGGCGTTTCAGCGGCGGCCTCGCCCATGCTGATATCGACCAGCAGCGGCTCCGAAAAATGGTCTGACAATGCTGTCGCCAGCGCTTCCTTGCGTTGCCGCGTTAACATCGACTCAGAGCGCGGATCCAGACTCAGAAATAGAGTATTGCCTTCACGTCGCAGAAGCGCGCAATTGCCGGCCAGCAATCGCACCGCCCCGGATAATCCGATTTCATTCATCAGCGACTTCCAGTCGGCTTCCTGCCACTGGGCTTTGCCGGCTGCTTTATCCGCCGAGTCACTAACCTTTGCCTGCGAAGGCCTGGCAGCTGGAGTACTTCTTGTCGCAGCCTTAGCTTGCGTCCCACCCGACGCTGCAGGGCCGCCAGATTGACCGACCTGTGCCGGACGAAACGCCAACATTCGCAGCAAAGTCATTTCCACCCCGCCCCGTGGATCTGGCGCAAGGTGCAGGTCGCGTCGTCCAATCAAAGCTGTTTGATAGAAAAGCTGAACATCGGGCGCAGACAAAGATTCGGCCAGCGCGGCAATGTGCTCGTTGCTGAGTTCCTCGTCGTCATCAATACTTCCGACCACCTGGCATATTGCGATCTTCTGCAGGTCACGCGCAAGGTCTTCCAGCAGCCGTGCATAGTCCGGGAACTGGGTGTCAATCTCTTCCAGAGCCGCGATGATGCCGGCAGCATCGCCGGAAGCAAGTAACTCGATAAGCCGGGACACGTGCTCTCTATCGATAGTTCCCAGCATGACCGCAACAGGCGCTTGCTCGACTTTGCCGCCGCAGTACGCGATAGCCTGATCAAGCAGACTTAGCGCATCGCGCATGCTTCCGTCCGCCGCCCGGGCGATCATCGCGAGCGACGAGCTTTCTGCTTCGATCCCTTCTGCCTTGCAAATGTACTCAAGGCGATCCTGAATAAGTCGCGGTGTTAAACGCGTCAAATTGAACTGGAGACATCGCGACAAGACAGTGACCGGGAGTTTCTGCGGATCTGTCGTGGCAAGCAGGAATTTCACATGCGGTGGTGGTTCTTCCAGCGTTTTTAGCAGCGCATTGAACGAGCTCTTGGACAACATGTGGACCTCATCGATGAGGTATACCTTGTAGCGTCCACGCGCCGGCGCATATGGCACGTTATCGAGAAGGTCTCGTGTATCGTCGACCTTGGTCTTGGATGCGGCATCGACCTCGATAAGATCGATGAATCGGCCCTCATCAATCTCGTTGCACGCGCTGCAGGCACCACAAGGTTCCGCAGTTACACCAGTTTCGCAGTTGAGCGCTTTGGCGAGAATTCGGGCAATGGTGGTCTTACCAACGCCTCGAGTACCCGCAAAAAGATAGGCATGATGCAGCCGCCCTGATTCCAACGCATTCACCAATGCTCTGAGCACGTGCTCCTGCCCGACGGTGTCGGAGAAGGTTTTGGGGCGCCATTTGCGCGCCAGAACAAGATAGCTCATAGGTTAGACCGAGAGGCTTAGGCCAGGCTGAATGGGAATAGGCCAGTGTATCGCAAGGACAGTGAGGAGCAAGCCCGGGGAGTGGCCCGCGCCAGCTGATCCCCGGCACCCGGTATCACCGCTACCGTTGCTCCCTTCCGGGCCTGGCGGAATTCACGGCTGACCGTCGCGGGGAAGCCGACGCGGACCGGGCGCGATTATGGCTGCTTCCGCGCCGTGACTCAATCCAATCAGGCAATTTAACCGTGATCTACCTGGTTCAGCGTGGTACCAACGATCAACCCCAGAGGTGACGATCCTTTTCGATAACCTGAGCCGGTGTGCCGACGATCAGGGGGTCCGGGCCGTGCACAACGCGCTCATCCTTGTCGGGATAGTCCAGGTGTGCCAGGAAGTGTTGCATGCAATTCAAGCGAGCACGCTTCTTGTCATCGGATTTGATGACGTTCCAGGGTGCATCAGCGGTATCCGTGTAGAAGAACATCGCTTCTTTCGCCTCGGTGTACTCTGCCCATTTATCGCGTGACTGTTCATCAATAGGGCTCAGTTTCCACTGCTTGAGCGGGTCGCCAGATCGGGATTGAAAGCGCCGTTTCTGCTCTTCCTGGGTTACCGAGAACCAGTACTTGAATACTTTGATACCCGACCGAACCAGCATGCGCTCGAGATCAGGCACCTGACGCATGAACTCGAGGTATTGCAACGAGCTGCAAAATCCCATGACGCGCTCGACGCCCGCCCGGTTGTACCAGGAGCGATCGAAGAACACCATTTCGCCAGCCGTCGGCAATTGCTTCAAGTAGCGCTGAAAATACCACTGGCCGAGTTCGTGCTGCGTCGGCTTCTCAAGTGCGACGACGCGCGCGGCACGAGGGTTCAGATGCTCCATGAAACGTTTTATCGTTCCACCCTTTCCTGCGGCGTCGCGGCCTTCACACATCACGACAATCTTCTGACCGGTTTGCTTGACCCAGTTCTGCACCTTTAGCAACTCGACCTGGAGCTCGCTTTTGTGCTGCTCATAGGCAGCTTTACGTATCTTGGTCTTGTAGGGATACTGCCCCGTTCGAAACAGTTCCTTGATCAATTCGGGGCTATGACGCATCTCACCAAAGATGTGTGAAGGGGATTTTTCATCGACGTCCTTCTTGGCAGGCTTTGCAGTCACCGAATGCAGTGGTGCATTATCGCCAACAGGCGCTTTATTATCTGTCATTTATCTGAATCCCAAAAGCATAAAACTTTCCCAATTATCCTCCTGAAACGCGCTGTAAGCCATAAGCATTAGTGCTTATTTACCAGGCCTTCCGGGCTCTCCATCAGTGTAAAATCGAATATCTCCTGTCTGAGCCCTGTCCGAGTGCCCAAAGTATGTTGCAACGACTATCGCTAAAGCTCTGTTTGCTTGCCGTAGTATCTGTGCTCTCGCAGTTTATGCCGAGCGCCCAGGCTCAGGAGCCTGCAGAAAGCACATGCCTGCTTTGTCATTCGAACAAACAAGATGGGTTCAGCCCCGCACATGCTTTTGCAGCAGATAATTGCGTTAGCTGCCATGCCGGGAATAACAAGGCATCCACAGAGGACAGCGCGCACGATGGGCTGCTTGCTTTCCCTGGCGAGTTGGCCAATGCCGAGCGTAGCTGCGGAAACTGTCATCACAACAGGGTTGCTTCCGTCGAGAATAACCTGATGCATGACGGACGAGGCATCGTTCGAGTGACTCGACAACTGCTCGACAAAGACGCCGGTACGGATGAATCGATCAATCTTCAGTCGCTCGGGCACAGTGTTGCGGACTCGATGTTGCGAAAGCAATGTGCCAGTTGTCATATCGGACAGACAAAGACTGAACACCGCCACGACGTAATGTGGGATCGCGGCGGTGGCTGTCTGGCCTGCCATGTCAGTGAGTACCCGGAGAACGCACATCCAGCT
>CAYTNO010000136.1:0-5944 GCA_964439125.1 uncultured Woeseiaceae bacterium
AGGCTCTCTGTCATAAACATTAGATGCCGCAAAACGGCTTTCGGACACATATATAACACACGGTTATAACGACGGAAAACATCAATGTTTTTAATGGTTTGCGTATTCGGCTACGGGCTATGATGGGAAATTATTTTCGTGTTAGCCTCACATCCTTGATTGCGAACAACAATTAGAAGGATCAACGAATGATTTACGACAATATATTGCAGACGATCGGCAACACACCGATCGTGCGTCTCAATCGCATGGGCCCTGATCATGTGGAGCTATACGTCAAGGTTGAGTCATTCAACCCAATGGCATCCGTGAAGGATCGTCTTGCATTTGCCATCATCAATGACGCGGAACAAAAAGGCACTCTAAAGCCTGGTCAAACGGTTATCGAGGCGACATCTGGCAACACCGGTATTGCTCTGGCCATGGTTTGTGCCGCGAAAGGACACCCGTTCGTTGCGACCATGGCAGATTCTTTTTCGATAGAACGTCGCAAAATAATGCGCGGACTCGGAGCCAAGGTTATTCTGACACCGGCGGCAGAGCGCGGTAGCGGCATGGTCAGGAAAACCGAGGAGCTTGCCAAGAAACACGGTTGGTTTCTCGCGAGCCAGTTTGAGAACCCCGCCAACCCCGAGTTCCACGCGAACACAACGGCACCGGAGATTCTCATAGATTTCGCCGGTAGGCGCCTCGACTACTGGGTTACCGGATATGGCACGGGCGGTACGATGAGTGGCGCCGGGAGAATCCTCAAAGCAGCCAGGCCCGATCTGACGGTCGTTGCAACCGAGCCGGAAGCTGCGGCGCTGCTCGCAGGCAACGATTGGGCTCCGCACAAGATCCAGGGCTGGACGCCGGATTTCATTCCCAAGGTGCTCGATCGTGATGTGTACGATCAGCTGCTATCGGTAAGCGATGATCGGGCAATCGAAGTGTCGCGCGAATTGGCACACAAGGAAGGCATCTTTACAGGTATTTCATCGGGCGCGACCCTGGCTACGGCGCTGGACGTCGCCGACAGTGCTGCCGAAGGATCTGTCATCCTCGCGATGTTGCCGGATACGGGCGAGCGTTACCTGTCGACGCCGCTATTTGAGGGCGTCAACGAAGGTTCTGACGACGACTGGCTGGATTCGCAATAACTGGCTATCGAGATGAAGCGCCCGCCAACTTTGGCGGGCATTTTTCCGTTTTGAACCGAGCGCACCAATATCCTGGCGAAAAGGCGCGTAATTAGCTGATTCTCAGACGAAAACCGTTTCACCTGAGACCCAAGTCACATCCAGATTGGTGCACAACTGGCATCGTAGGCGCATCGAGGCGTATTGCCTTCTCAAACGGACCGAACGTTGTCAGCTGATCTGCATACGCTGCAAACAAAAAAGAATGTAGGCAAGGCGAAAGGCTTGCTGCACTCGCTCGTGCCACGTGCTCAGTGCTTCTGTTTCTATGGTCCGGATCGTCAATGTGTCTGGAGTAGTGATGGCGCAGACGATTACGAAGTGGACAATTTCGTCGTCGATCTGCCTGATGAATTGATTGACGGATCCAGTGGCGATGAGGAAGCAATTCGACGAACGCTCAAGTCCGGCCGAACTTCGCTCGCGTTACCTGTTTACGACGACGCCGAGAATCGACTTGGTCTGCTCGTTGCGGTATTTTCCCGGAATGCGGGCAAGTCATCTTCATTTAACCCGAAGATGCTCGTTAATATATTGCGTCCCGCGGTCGACCTTATCGGCGAAAGCCTCGTTCTTGGTAAGAACTTGCAGACCGCTGCGAGGGAAAGCGAACGCATAGAAAATGAATTGACACTTGTTTATGAGGTCGACGAAAAGATCCATGGAACGTCTCGCAGTCATGCCGGGCTGGCACAGTTAGTTGGTCAAAGTGGTCGGTTTCTGGGCATCGCGTACAGCGCGTTACTGATACCGGCAAAACGAATTCGCGTTAGCGCGACACACTCGAGCTGGAAAGGCGTCAATCGCAAGATTCTTGATAGATACGTGATCGATCACTTGCTGCCGAAACTTGAAGGGAAGCGCTGGCCTGCCGTTTTTGAGATTCCCGGGATCGATGGTGCGGATGACACCCCGGATAAGGGCTACCAAACGCTCCTATGCCCGATCCTTGACAGGCATGGCAATCTCGAGGGAGTTCTGGCTCAGCTGGGACGAATCAACGACGAAGACTTTTCGAAAGCCGACCGTCGCTTCATGGCACATATCGTGCGCAAGGTTGAGTATGTCATCGAGCAGTCCTTCGATGCGATGACCGGCCTCATGAACCGCTCGGGTTTCGAGGGGCAGTTGCAAGAATCGGCCAAGACGCTGTCTAAAGATGATGATGCTCATCAGCTCATCTATCTCGATCTCGACAACCTGCAACTTGTAAATGACACCTTCAATCGCGATGCCGGAGACGCCGTCATCGTGCGTTTCGCACGCCTGCTTGAAGAGGATCTGTCGCGTCATGCCGTCGTATCCAGACTGGTAGGCGATGATTTCTGCATTTTGCTAACACATTCGGACACCGACGGCGCGATGCAACTGGCTCAGTCGATTCGAGAACGAGCGCAGCCGCTGCGCTACCTTGAAGGTGACAAATCACTGCAAGTGACCATGAGCATAGGTATCGCCGAGTTCCGCGCAGAGACAGATGCTGGCCGTGCGCTGACGACAGCACGAATGGCATGTGAGGGCGCCAAGGAGCATGGGCGCGATCGTATCGAGATATATGACGATCAGAACCTGAGCCTCATCCGCCGCCATGATGACATGCAGTTGGTCACGCGGATTCAACAGGCGCTCGATGGCGATGAGTTTGAGCTGTATGTACAACCGATCGTGAGCCTCAGCGGCCCCGATGAACGACTGCGATTCGAAATTCTGCTACGAATGAGAGACGAAAGTGGCGATGAAATTCCGACGAGCTCGTTCTTCTCGGCTGCGGAGCGGTACAAGCTCATGCCTCAGATCGACCGCTGGGTAATATCCAACACGATAGCGAAGCTCTCCAATGAAGCGGCAACGCCTGCACTGGATAAAGCTATTTTTTCGATCAACTTGTCCGGTCAGTCAATGAGCGATGATGACATTCTGGAATTTATTAAGGACGAGCTCGAAAACTGTGGGTTACCGGCAGAACGGCTTGGTTTCGAGGTGACAGAGTCGGCCGCAGTGTCCAACCTGAAAAAAGCACAGACGTTTATCGACGCGTTGCGTGGTTGGGGTTGCAAAATATCGCTGGACGACTTTGGCGCCGGGCTGAGCTCCTTCGCCTATCTCAAAAATTTCAATGTCGACACATTGAAAATTGACGGTGGTTTTATCCGCGATATCACCAATAATCGCATATCGGAATCGATGGTGGCCGCCATTACCCAGGTTGCCAAAGTCATGGAGCTCGATACCGTCGCAGAGTACGTTGAGAGCGAAGAGACACGTCAGTTGATTACTGAGTTAGGTGTGGATTTTGCACAAGGTCATATTGTTGGCCGCCCAATACCGTTGAGCGACGTGCTGCAGCAGCTGCAAGATGACCTGAAGACCTCTATAGCCTAAGCCACCATATCGATTCATCAGAACTTCCATGCAATTCGGTGTCGAGCCTCCCGACTCCGGGCTGATAGACTCACCCGCATGGATGCCCAGCTATCTGAAAGGACTGCGCAAGCCGTTAGTGAGCTACCGCCCGAGCTGCACGATGTGGCAACGAGGTGGTTTGAACAGCTTGAGGCGGAGCGTGACAGTAGCGACGTGCTCGCGAACACGATCGAGCCGCTTGTCCGGCTTGTGGCCTGCAGTGAGTTCGCAGCAAAAACAGTCATGCGCGAGTGGGAGTGGTTTACCCAGCATCAAGGTTCTTTGCAGCAACTGCCCGACGCATCTTTTCTTGAGCGTTTCGCGGCTGAAGTAGCTTCTACCAATGAATCGCTCGAGACGGTAAAGCAGCAATTGCGGCGCTGCCGTCACCGTTACATGGTTCATATTTTATGGAGGGAGATCACGGGCGTCGCGACTCTCGACGAAACGCTGGTGGCACTTTCCGATTTGGCGGATCGCTTGCTCGAGGCCGCGGCCCATTATGCAGAGCAGCAGTTACATGAGCGGCACGGTATCGTGCGTAACGCGGCGGGCGACCCTGTCTCTCTCGTTATCCTCGGCATGGGCAAACTCGGTGGTCACGAGCTAAATTTCTCATCCGATATTGATCTGATTTTTCTGTATCCAGAAGGCACAGAGTCAGACGGTGAGCGCAGCCTGAGCGCAGCCGAATATTTCTCCCGCGTATCTCGCAATATCATCGCCCTTCTGGACGAGGCAACAGCCGATGGATTTGCCTTTCGCATTGATACGCGATTGCGGCCGTTCGGAGACAGCGGCCCGCCAGTGCTTAGCTTTGCCGCCCTGGAGTCCTACCTTTTACAGCATGGACGAGGCTGGGAACGATACGCCTATGTGAAAGCACGAATTGTCGGTCCCAGGCCACCGTCAGTGGTTGCGGCGGAGTTATACGGTGACCTTGTTCGGCCCTTCGTCTTTCGGCGCTATCTCGACTACGGCGTTTTCGAATCATTGAGGAAGATGCACGAGCTGATTTCAGCCGAAGTCGCGCGGCGCGATATGGTGGACAACGTCAAACTGGGGCCGGGCGGGATTCGGGAAATAGAGTTCATCGTGCAATCTTTGCAACTGGTGCGAGGCGGCAGTCAGCCAGAGTTGCAGGAACGGGGGCTGCAAAAAGTGATGCCCCGCCTGATCGGCGATCGTGGCCTGACACAACGCACCGCCGAGACTTTGATGGGGGCGTATGCCTTTTTACGGCGTATCGAGAATTTCATTCAGGCAATTCGCGACCAGCAAACTCACCAATTGCCAACCGACAGCACCGACAGGGCTCGTCTTTGCGAAGCCATGCGCTTTCCCGATTGGGCGTCCCTGCGCGCTACCCTCGACTCCCACCGCGCCGAAGTTTCAAAGCAGTTCGAGGCGATCGCCTTTCGCGCAGGAGCGGAAGTGGTCGAAGAGGGATTCAGGAGCAAATCTGAAGATTTGTGGTCACGCGATGCTGGTGCAGATGAGTGGCAACACTTCCTGGCGGAGGAGGGTTTTGGTCAGGCGCACGAACTGGCGCTTGAGCTGGAGAAATTTGCGCGCGCGCCTGTGACGACGCAGATCGATTCGATATCCCGGCAACGGTTGCGGCAGTTTATGCCGAAGCTATTGGCCTTGGTTCGCACGGGAAAGCAGCCGCTCGTAGCGCTTTCCCGGTCGCTACTTGTCGTAGAAAAAGTGCTGCGCCGTAGCGCCTATCTCGCCCTGCTTAATGAAAACGAAGCGGCGCTGGATCGGCTTGTCGAGTTATGTGAGAAGAGTGCTTACGTGGCAGAGCAGCTTGCACGTTACCCGGTGTTGCTCGACGAGCTTCTCGATCCGCGGATCTACTCGGGGCAATTGTCGCGGACAAGTTTTGCTGCAGATTTGCGACAACGGTTAATGCACTGCGGTGTCGATGCTGAAGCACAGATGGTGGTGTTGGGTCAGTTCCAGCGCGCCAATCAGTTCCGCATAGCGGTGGCAGATTTTCACGGCACATTGCCGATTATGAAAGTCAGTGATGCACTGACAGAGCTTGCCGAAACGGTGCTGCAACATGCGCTGCAAGTCGCCTGGGAAGACCTCTCCAAAACGCACGGAGTGCCGCAGTTCGTCGTTGCCGGCGAAACCCGGCAGGCCGGGTTTGGGGTGATCGCTTACGGCAAGCTAGGCGGCCTTGAACTTTCTTACGGCTCCGATCTGGATATCGTCTTTCTGCATCACTCACGTGGCGCGCAGCAGGTGACAAATGGCGCAAGGTCGCTCGATAACACAATGTTTTTCAGCCGCCTTGTGCGACGCGTGGTGCATTTTCTGACGACGCAAACGGGTTCCGGAATCATGTA
>CAYTNO010000137.1:0-5936 GCA_964439125.1 uncultured Woeseiaceae bacterium
CTGAAGCGTTACGCGCCGATTTTGATCGTTCCTACCCCATCGGCTTTTTCGCGCACCGGCGTGCATTCTCGGCCAATGGCAAGTATGGCCGCTGGCTGTCGCAGAAACCTGTGATCGTCGTGATCAACGAGACCGCCTTCGTCCATGGCGGCGTGTCGCCGATGATCGGCCAAATCGGGCTTGATGGCGTCAATGGTCGGTTGCGGCAGGAATTGGTCGACTACCTGCGCAATCTTGAGGTCCTGTATGAGGCCGGCGCATTGTTGCCGACTGACAACTTCTATGAACACCCCATGCTGCTCGAGAAATATCTGGCGCCGTTGACCACGGAGGCGCGTGTCGTCGATGCCATGGCGGCCGTCAAGCGCCTCAATTCATCCAATATTCATGCATCAGACGGGCCACTTTGGTATCGGGGCAATATCGCCTGCAGCGAATTAGTGGAAGAGGATCGACTCGAGGTTTCGTTGCGCGCGATTGGGGCGCAACGGGTTGTTATTGGTCATACGCCAACACTGGGGCGGCGCATCATGCAACGTTTCGATGGCCGTATATACGAGGTTGATACGGGAATGCTCAATGAGCACTATGCCGGCAGCGGCAACGCCCTCGTGATGGAGCAGAGCCGAATTTTCGTTATTAACCAGGATAGCGAAGAGTTGTTGTCGGTCGTCCCTCATCCGCGCAGGGTGGGCCGACGTCAGGGCGGTTACCTTGATGCAGCAGACATTGAGCAACTGCTCGCGAACGGCAATATCGTATCGACTCGCAAGGATGATTCGGGACGGCAGTTGGTCACTGTGAGTAATGGTTTGCGAGGTGTCGAGGCAGTCTTCGCAAAACGATCAGCTCGCGGGTTCTACCCGGAGGTTGCGGCATATCGTCTTGATCGACTGCTCGAACTGGATATGGTGCCCGTCAGCGCGTTGCGCATGATCGACGGTGACACCGGTTCCCTGCAATTTCTTCCGTACGGCTCGATCGACGAACAGCAGCGTGCCGCAAAAGGCAAGGGAAGCTCAGCCAATTGTCCGATGGCCGATCAATGGGACGCGATGTTCGTTTTCGATGCCCTGATTTACAACGAAGGGCGTTATGCCAAGAGTATCCGTTATAGTCCGGATAACTGGCAGCTGCTGCTTGTCGGGCACAACAGAGCGTTCGTCAGCAGGAAAGGCAGGCCAAAGTTTCTGCAGGGCAAAGAGCTCAACTTAACCAACGCCTGGAAAGACGCGCTGACGGCACTGACCGACGATGTTCTCGCAGATCAGTTTTCGGATGTGCTGGACAAGAAGCGTTTGCGCTCTTTGGGAACACGCCGCAATGAGTTGCTCGGCCTCTAGTTCAGGGCCGTATAATGCCGACGATCGACTGGCGATGCAGCGCACTAGCTCAGGGGGAATGATGGGACGGTTGACCACGCACATTCTGGATACGGCGAACGGCATTCCTGCCGCGAACGTCGACATCCGCCTCTATGCGCTCGACAACGAGCGCGATTTGAAAGCCTCGGCAAGCAGCAATGAGGACGGTCGTGCACAAGGCCCTCTTCTTGAAGGTGATGCAATGAAGGCTGGAACCTACGAGCTCGAGTTCGACATAGGTGCCTACTTCAAAGCGCAAGGAATCGAGGCTGGTCAACCTGCTTTTCTTGATACCGTCGTTATTCGTTTTTCAGTTGCGGCAGACCAGCACTACCACATACCGTTACTGGTTTCGCCCTGGAGTTACTCCACTTACAGGGGTAGCTGAATGCCATGAGCGACCAGACCTCCGCACTCGACGAACAATCCGACAAGATTCGGTTCGTTCTCGACGGCGAGGTAATTGAAGTCAGCAACATCGATCCTACTCGCACCGTGCTGCAATTCCTCCGCGAAGACATTTATCGAACCGGAACGAAAGAGGGCTGCGCCGAAGGTGACTGCGGTGCTTGCACGGTTGTGCTCGCTGAGCTTAATCGAGACGGTGACGATCTGTCCCTTCGGGCGATCAACTCCTGCATACAGTTTCTGCCCACGCTTGATGGCAAGGAACTCATCACAGTCGAGAGCCTCGATGCGGGTGGCGAGCTGCACCCTGTACAGAAGGCGATGGTTGACTGCCATGCATCACAGTGTGGTTTTTGTACGCCTGGCTTCGTTATGTCGCTATTCGCCCTGTACAAGACCAATGCCAACCCGACACGGCGGGAAATCGACGATGCTTTGGCTGGAAACCTGTGTCGCTGCACCGGATACCGACCGATTGTAGACGCTGCCCAGTCAGTAGACGACGTCGCGGCCGATGACGACTGGTTGCGTCAACCATTTGGCAGCCAGGCGATTCCGGTTGACCGCGTCGGGCGGCTGCAGGGCCTGAGGCGCGAAAATAGCCTGCGGGTCGTCGGGCAAGGCAAATCTTTTTTCGCGCCGACCAGCAACGTTGAGCTGTCCGAGATTCTGGCTGCGCATCCCGACGCAACGATACTCGCAGGTGGTACAGACATAGGGCTCTGGGTTACCAAACAACATCGTGAGCTGAGTACTATCGTGTACACCGGGCATGTCGATGCGCTTAACGCACTCGACGTGTCAGCGACACACATCGAGATCGGTGCCGCGGTTACTCTTAGCAATGCCATGGCGGTCATTGTCGAGTTGTACCCGGACCTCGATGAGCTATTCAGACGATTCGCTTCACCGCCAATACGCAATGCTGGAACTCTGGGTGGCAATATCGCCAACGGCTCGCCGATAGGCGATTCGATGCCCGCGCTGATGGTGGTCGGCACTTCCCTCGTGCTGCGGTCCGGAGTCGATACACGTGAGATCCCACTCGACGATTTTTACATCGACTACCAGGTGAACGATCTTCGACCAGGCGAATTTATCGAGAGTATTCGCATTCCGTTGCCCGAAGACAACGTGGTGCTTCGCAGCCACAAACTGTCAAAACGATTTGATCAGGACATCTCCGCGGTCTGCGCCGCCTTCAAACTGAAACTGGAAGATGACAACGTCACATCGTTCCGTATGGCTTGTGGCGGAATGGCAGCGACCATCAGGCGCGCTTTCTACTGTGAGGCGGAAATCGTGGGCCGGCGCTGGAATGAAGAGACACTAGACCGGGCAATAGATGCGTTGAAGAAAGACTTCGCACCCATATCGGATATGCGAGCCTCGGCAGACTACCGTCTGCAGGCTACACAAAACCTGTTGCGACGGTTCTATCTCGAAAGTCGTGGTGAATTCACACAGACGGTGTACTCGTATGGCCGCCAGGAATGACAAAGTGACGGCTAAACGCAACGCGGTCGGCAAGGCGCTGCCGCACGATAGCGCTCACCTGCATGTAAGTGGCAGGGCGGCGTATACAGATGACCTGCCGGAGCCGCGTGATCTTCTGCATGTCGCCGTAGGCATGAGCAGCGAAGCACACGCGAGAATCGGCGCGATAGATCTCGCCGCAGTACTGGGAGCTGCCGGCGTGGTTGATGTTTGCCTGGCGGAAGATATTCCCGGAGAAAATAACTGTGGCCCGATCATTGCTGACGAGCCAATCTTAGCTACGGATACCGTGGAGTTCGCCGGGCAGGCGATGTTCGCTGTTGCGGCAGAAACCGTAGACCAGGCGCGCAAAGCCGCGAAGCTCGCAAAAGTCACGTACGAAAATCTGGAGGCGATTCTCGATCCACTTGTGGCCGTCGAGAAAGGCAGTTTTGTGCTACCAACAGAAACACTCGTACGTGGTGAGCCAGGCGAAGCACTCGAAAAGGCGCCACATCGCCTGCAGCGCCGACTGGATCTCGGGGGGCAGGACCAGTTCTACCTTGAAGGGCACATCGCGATGGCTGTCCCGCAGGAAGATGGCGGTCTGCTCGTCTACAGCTCAACGCAACATCCCGATGAAGTTCAGCACCTCGTTGCGGATGCGACCGGTCGTTCGGCCAAAGACGTCGTCTGCATTTGCCGCCGCATGGGTGGCGCGTTTGGTGGCAAGGAAAGCCAGGCTGCGACCATCGCCTGCATTGCAGCCCTAATGGCACACAAGACGGGGCGGTCGTGCAAATTACGGCTGGACCGTGACGACGACATGATCATGACGGGTAAGCGACATGACTTCGTTATCGATTACGACGTTGGCTTCGACGCAACCGGCCGGATACACGGCATTGATTTCATGTTTGCCTCGCGTTGCGGGTTTTCCGCTGACCTGTCGGGGCCAGTGAACGATCGCACAATGTTCCATTGTGACAACGCTTACTTTCTTGAAAATGTGCACATCAAGTCATATCGCTGCAAGACCAACACCGCGTCCGCCACAGCTTTTCGTGGCTTCGGCGGGCCACAGGGAATGTTTGCCATCGAGTACGCGATTGACGACATCGCGCGAACGCTGAAGCTGGATCCGCTGGAAGTGCGTAAGCGAAACTTCTACGGGGTTGGCGAACGCGACGTAACGCAGTACGGCCAGACTCTCGATGACAACATCATCAACGAAATAATCGACAAGCTTGAGGCGGATGCCGACTATCAGGCGCGTCGGCAGGAAGTTCACGAATTCAACGCTGAGAGCGCCGTTTTGAAACGCGGTATCGCAATGACGCCCGTCAAGTTCGGGATTTCGTTTACTGCGACTCACCTGAACCAGGCTGGCGCACTCGTGCATGTCTACAAAGACGGCTCGGTGCACCTGAACCACGGCGGCACGGAAATGGGGCAAGGGCTATTCATCAAGGTCGCTCAGGTCGTCGCAGACGAACTTGGTGTCGGCGTCGATCGAATTCGTGTCACGGCGTCGGATACCAGCAAAGTGCCGAATGCATCTGCAACGGCCGCGTCCAGCGGATCCGACATGAACGGCAAAGCGGCACAGATCGCGGCCGCAAAAATCCGCGGTCGCCTGACGGAACTTGCCGCGCGACACTTCTCTGCAAATGAGGCTACGGTCGATTTTCATGATGGCGTTGTGACGGTCGGCGAGAAAAGCCTGAGTTTTGCGGAATTGGTGCAACTGGCATGGTTGGACAGGGTGTCGTTGTCGGCAACAGGATTCTACAAGACACCGAAAATTCACTATGACCGTGAAACTTTCAGCGGCCGCCCGTTCTTCTATTTCGCCTACGGCGCGGCGGTTTCGGAGGTTGTTGTCGATACCTTGACCGGGGAGCACCGCTTGCTCCGCGTTGACATCGTGCACGACTGCGGAGATTCGCTGAATCCGGCTGTCGACCTTGGCCAGGTCGAAGGTGCTTTCGTTCAGGGCGCTGGTTGGCTGACGTCGGAAGAGCTTTGCTGGAACGAGTCTGGTCAATTGACGACGCATGCGCCATCGACCTATAAGATCCCGACCAGCTCGGACGTGCCGCAGGAATTCAATGTTGCTTTGCTCAGCAATTCTGCGAACCGCGAAGACACTATTTACCGCTCCAAGGCCGTCGGCGAACCGCCATTGATGCTCGGCATATCGGTGTTCCATGCAATTCGTGACGCAATTGCGAGCGCAGACAAGCCGCTGCCCGATTTACAGGCGCCGGCGACGCCGGAAGCAGTCCTGGGCGCAATTGATGGCGGCCGTTCGTGAACGAGTGGATCGAAGAGCTCTGCGACATCACGGCGGCCGGGGATCGTGTTGTGCTGGTAACCGTCGCAGGCACTCGAGGATCGTCACCGCGCGAGGTTGGCGCGAAAATGATCGTTAGCAGCGACACGACAGTCGGCACGATAGGTGGGGGGCAACTCGAGTATCAATGCACGCGAATTGCGGCTGATCTGCTGGATGCCGAAGAGCAGGCGACGCTGCGAAAATTCCCGCTTGGCGCTTCAATGGGTCAATGCTGTGGCGGTGTGGTCGACATCTTGTTCGAGCCTATTTCCAGTGGCTTGCCTGGCTGGTTGCAGGTCATACGTGGTTTGCACGGACAGCGTGAGCCGGCGGCTATTGTGACGGCCATT
>CAYTNO010000138.1:0-5933 GCA_964439125.1 uncultured Woeseiaceae bacterium
CAGCAGGTGGAGGCCATGAAAGAAATGGTCAACGCGTTTAGCGACTATGCGCGCGCACCGGACATGGAAATCGGCCGCTTCAATATGGACAAGCTTGTGCATGAGGTTGTTGATCTGTATCGGGCACAGGAAAGCGGTATCAAAATTGTGCTGACTTCAGATCCGACCATGCCGATGATCGACGCTGATATTGGCCGGGTGCGACAAATCCTGCACAACCTGATTCGAAACGCGACCGAAGCGCTCGAGAATACCGATGATGGGCAAATCGACGTGCATGTCAGCGTTGCGGAGTTTGACGGTGTCGACGTCGTGCAGATCAAGGTTGAGGACAATGGCTCCGGATTCAAAGAAGGGTCACTTGACCAGGTTTTCGATCCGTATGTGACGACCAAGCCGAAGGGTACCGGACTGGGTTTGGCCATCGTCAAGAAGTTGGTTGAAGAACATGTCGGCTCGATTCGAGCCTACAACCGAAGCGAAGGTGGCGCGGTCATTAGTATTCGATTGCCGCTCAACGAGGCGGCGCGCGAGGCGCTGATTGTCAAAGCGGCCCGTGCCTAGATGAGGAGGAACACAGCGTGAGCAGTTCTCATGTGCTTGTAGTTGATGACGAGGTCGATATTCGCACCTTGATTCAGGACATCCTGACCGACGAGGGTTACGGCGTAACAGTTGCAGCGGATGCAGAGGAGGCGCGCAAGGCGCGTGCAGATCAAAAAATTGACCTGATCCTGCTCGACATCTGGATGCCGGACACAGACGGCATTACGCTGTTGCGCGAATGGTCCGACACGGGTGATCTTCAATGCCCCGTCGTGATCATGTCGGGTCATGGCACCGTTGATGCGGCGGTAGAAGCAACCCGGCTGGGCGCATTCGACTTTGTTGAAAAGCCGTTGTCGCTAGCCAAGCTGCTGCGCACAGTCGAAGCGGCTTTGGAGCCGGAAGCCAAACAGTCCTCGGGCGCACGCGGAGCGTTGCCGTCGCTGTTGGCGCCTGTCGGCCGAAGTGAACTCATGCAGGCACTGCGCGAAAAGGTGCAGCAATACGCCCAACATGACGAGTCGGTGCTAATGAGTGGCGAGCCGGGTGCCGGCCGCGGAGCTTTCGCACGCTACCTGCACGCATTGAGTCGCCGGGCTGACGAGCTCCTGATTAGTGTAACGGCAGCTTCGCTGACCGACGGTAGTGCGGAAGAAAAACTCCTGGGTCGCGAGGAGAGTGGCGAGATACATGCGGGTGCATTTGAGCGCGCCGGCCGCGGTACGTTGGTTATCGACGAATTGTCCGACCTCGGTGAGGCAGCTCAGAGGATTTTGCTGGCCGCTCTTGAGGATCGATCGTATCGACGGGTCGGTGGCAGAGAAAACGTCAGGATAAAATGCCGTGTCGTCGCAACGGTTGGCAATGACTACGACGCCAAGGTCGAAAGCGGAGCGTTACGGCGTGATCTCATCGCACACTTAAGCGTGTTGGGCGTCAGGATTCCGCCGCTGCGCGAGTACTCCGAGGATGTGCCCGAGTTGCTGGCCTACTACGTCGACAAACTGGTCGATTCGGAAAACCTCAAGTTTCGTCGCTTTAGCGTTGCCGCACAGAACCGATTACGAAACTATCCATGGCCAGACAATGTTCGCGAACTCAAGAACCTGACGCGGCGCTTGTTGTTATCAGGCTCCGATGACGACATTTCTCTTGAGGAAGTAGAAGCAGAGATCAGTGCCGCCGCACCAACGAATGAGCCGCTGGTTAAGCAGGATCTGCTGTCGCTGCCGCTACGCGAGGCTCGCGAGCAATTCGAACGCACCTATCTGCAACAACAATTGATTCTTTGTGACGGCAAGGTGGGGCAGCTCGCCAAGCGGGTTGGCATGGAGCGCACACACCTTTACCGCAAACTGAGATCGCTGGGTGTGGATTTCAAGTCTGTTTCATCTGAGGATTAGGCGCGAAACAGCGCCGGTGACATCGACACGCGAGCATGCGAACGCGACACCTTTCTCGCTCATGGCTCTCGTTTGGCTGGGAGCAATTTTCCATCTGGCAGAAACGTCAGGCCCGGCGTCTCAAAGTCTTCGACGCTGAGACCACGCATTAAATTGAGTGCGCGCTGTTTCTTGTCGATGCTGGGGCCGTCCGGTCGCAGCTGTATGGTTGAAACGATCTCACCCTCTACAAAGCGACCCTCGCCATCGAGTGTCGCAGTGAGTATCGGCGCCACGCCCTTGATGCCGGCGACGCTAATACCGTAGTAGGTTGCGAAATTGCCCAGGCTGTAAGCGATCAAGCGGTCTTTATATCGCTCGGTCGCACGCACGACGTGCGGCCCGTGTCCAATGAGCAAGTCCGCGCCCGCGTCCACCATGCGATGGGCAAACACGACGACGTCGCCGCGAGGTTCGTCAAAGTACTCTTCTTCAGCAAACGGAATATTCGCTGCATCCGTGCCTTCGGCTCCGCCATGAAAGGACACGATGACGATATCGTGTGATGCGGCAAATTCGGCGACGGTCGTCTCGGCGAGATCATAATCGAGCATCATGTTCGACTCTTTAGTCACGGCGTATGCGAGCACAGCAACATTCAGGTCGTTGACCTCGATGCTCGCAAAATCGCCCTCGCGCCCCGAATGGCGAATTCCGACATTGTCCAGTGCGGTCATTGTTGACGTTCGCCCCTCCTCTCCGAAGTCGCGTGCATGATTATTGGCAAGGCTCAGTACGTCGAAGCCGGCGTTCAGATAGTGCGTTGCGTATCGAGTTGGCGAACGGAACAAGTAGCACGCGTTGGGGTTCTTGCATTTCTTTGCAGGCTCACCGCCATCAACGAGCACGCCTTCGAGGTTGCCGAAGGTGAGATCCGCAGAAGAAAGCCACGGTGTTACGGCGGCAAGGAAACCAATGCCGTCGTCATCCGGTAAATGATTCTTCGGAAAGTCGGTACCGATCATCATGTCGCCAACTGCGGTAATACTAATCCGAAATTCGCTCTTGTCGGGTTCGGGCGGGGGCGTAGGTTTCGGCGCTGGAGGCGGCGCGGGTTCGACGCGCTTTACTGTAACGGGAGGGGTCGGCTCTTCAGGTGCGGTTGTCACGCAGGCGGTCAGCGCCAGCGCTGCGAGAAAAAAACAGCTTCGAATGATGCTAGTCACTGATCCGAATGCGAAATACATCTATTTTCGCGCTACGCAGCCGACTGCGTAGCATGTTGAGTTCGTCAAGATCTTCGGTCGGCCCTATGTAAACGCGGTGGTAATTCTTGTCATTAACCTTGACGCGCTGAATGTGCGACTCGATGCCCTGTAACGCAAGTTCGGCGCGACGCCGATCGGCGTCTTCGTTGGTCGAAAACGAACCGGCCTGCAAAACGTAGACGCCGGGTTCTACGACAGCTGCGGGTGCAACATCGGCTTCAACGTCTGGCCGCTTCTCTGGAATCGTCAGCTCGAAGTTTGGCAACAGCTCGTAGAACGTGAAGCGACGCTCTTTCTTCTCAGGTTCGGGCTCGGCGTCGCCTGGCGCCTCACTATTGTCGTCAAGTGAGGCCTGCATGCTGGCGGGTTGTGGCTGAGCCGTTGGCTTGGAAGGGTCGTCGTCCGGATTGTCTTTGACGTAGATTGCGAATGCGACAGACAGTCCCAGTGAGAGTCCAAACAGCATCCACAGCCAGCCCGGGAATTGCGGCGTATCGTTTGTCTTGCTCGAGCGGCGACGTTTCTTGCGTCTCTGCGTCACTACATCGTCTCCGGAGCCGAAACGCCGAGGAGCTCGAGCCCGTTTGCGATGACTATGCGCGCTGCGGTAATCAGGGTCAGCCGCGCATCACGCAGCTTTGCGTTGTCGACAATGAATGCGTGCGCGTTGTAATAGGTATGAAAATCGTTAGCCAGGTCGCGAAGATAATGTACAAGGTGCTGAGGCGCTCGATTGTTTGCGGCGAGCTCGATGATCTCCGGATAGCGGCTCAATGTTGCGGCCAGCGCTTTCTCCTGCGGCTCAGTCAACAAGACAAGATTGGCGCGCCCCTGGGCGGAATCCCATGCCAGCGAACGCTCGGCGAGTTGCCGATAAACGCTGGCGATGCGCGCGTGTGCGTATTGAATGTAGTAAACCGGATTGTCGTTGGACTCGGACTTCGCGACATCCAGGTCGAAATCGAGGTGCTGATCATTGGATCGAGACACGTAGAAGAACCGGGCGGCATCATTGCCGACCTCTGCCCGAAGTTGCCGCAGAGTGTCGAACTCGCCAGAGCGCGTCGACATCTGCATTTTCTTGCCGTCGCGATAAAGCGCTACGAATTGCATTAACAGAACTTCGAGGTCGGCTGCACTGTATCCCATTGCGTCAAGCCCGCCGCCGACGCGCGCCACGTAGCCATGGTGGTCTGAGCCGAGAATATCAATCAACAAGTCGAAGCCGCGTTCGCGTTTGTCGAAGTGGTAGGCGATGTCCGAGGCAAAGTAGGTTTTCGCACCGTTTTCGCGGATGACGACGCGGTCTTTCCCGTCACCGAAGTCAGTGGCACGAAACCACGTGGCGCCGTCTTTCTTGTACAGCATGCCACGTTCTTCCAGAACCGCGAGCGCGTCATCGATGCGATGGCTTGTTGTCAGGCTTTGTTCGGAAAACCAGCAGTCGAACGTTACGCCGAACTCGGCCAGGTCATCCTCGATGTCAACACGAATAGACTCGAGTGATTGTTGGCGAATGCGATCGAAGTCGGCCGCACCAAGTGCAGATTTCGCTTTGGCGATGAGCGCCTCGATGACCACTTCCTTGTCGCTGTCCGGGATGACGTCAAGCAGCTCTTCGGCGGCGACAGGCTCAATGCCGGTGGTATCGATTTCGCTGGCGATGTCACGAATATAGTCGCCGCGGTAGCCTGCCTCTGGAAACGGGATGAGCGTGCCCTTCGACTCAAGCCATCGCAACCAGACGCTGGCACCGAGAATGTCCATCTGCCGGCCTGCATCATTGACGTAGTATTCACGACTCACGGTGTAGCCAGCGGCTTGCAGCAAGTTGCCAACGGTTGCGCCGAATGCGGCAAGTCGCCCGTGGCCGACGTGCAGCGGCCCGGTCGGGTTGGCAGAAACGAACTCCAGCAAAATACTCGGCTTCTCTTTGTGAGCCTGGCGGCCGTAGTCGGTGCCTTTGGAGAGTATCGACAGGATTTCAGCGTGGAACGCGGCGGCGCTCAAATGGAAGTTGATGAAGCCTGGACCAGCGATGTCGACTTTGTCGATCTGGTCGCTGCCGCCAATCTGCGCAACAAACATGGCGGCAAGTTCACGTGGGTTCTTACCGGCCGGCTTGGCGAGTCGCATGGCAATGTTGCTCGCAAAATCACCATGCGACGCATCACGCGTCCGCTCAACGGTGCTCTCAATCGAGAGATTACCGACGGCGTCCGCCAGCTCCGGCATGCTTGCCAGGGCGTCTTGAAGGAGTTGCGCGACTATGGGCTTCATTTGTTCAGGGGCGGTCAGAATTTGCGAGCCGCAATTCTACAGGGAATTTTGCGGATATGGCCTAAAACAATTCGATCGGATCAACGTCTATCGACCAGCGAACCCGGCGGGCAATCGGCTCTTTCTCGAGTATCGGGCGAAGCCGGCCTAGCATGGTGTGTAGCGCCTTGCGATCCGAGCTCTGCAGCAGCAACTGTGCACGGTAGCGACCAGCCCGGCGCGCCATAGTTGCATCGACAGGACCGAGGACGCGCAAATGTTCAACTGCGCCGTCCAAAATCAGCTGGCGCGCTATGTCGAGAAAGGCATGTGCATCTCGCTGTTTGTGTGCGGCCGAGCGGATAAGAGCAAGTCGCGTAAAGGGCGGCCACCCCGTTGCTTCTCGCTCAGCGAGGGCATCCGCCGACACCCGACCGTAGCCACCCTCGATGAGGCACTGCCAAAATGGATTGTCGGG
>CAYTNO010000139.1:0-5933 GCA_964439125.1 uncultured Woeseiaceae bacterium
GGCCATTTCATGAGCGTGCCCATGTTGGACGCGACTACACCGTGTGTCGTCGACGGCAGCGTTACCGTATCCGGTCAAGTCGCTGACCCAGCCACGCTGTCGGCCGACGATCGAATCGTGCTCCAATTTTCCGATTGTGACGACGGCGCGGGTCAGGTCTTGAACGGCACTTATCAAGTCGATATCAACAGTTTTACCGGCGATCTCTTACTGGGCCTGACGCATCTCAACGCCGCGGTGACTTTCGATGGGTTCGAGGTCGCGGAAGGACCGGAAAGGACATCGCTGACTGGCGGCGTTACGTTGGATCTCGATACCACCACGCCGCTAACAACGACAATATCTGTGTCCGGCGACTCGGTATCTGTCAGCGGTAACACTTATGCGGCGACACTGACTCTATTTCGAGTCGACGAAACGCGCGACGCGGGTGTAGCGCCGGAAGCGTATACAGCAGCAGCAACCGGTACGCTGACCAGCACGCTCTTCGAGGGCGTGGTTAATTACAGTACACCGGTCCCATTCATGGGGTATGCAGGTGAATACCCGTTCACAGGCGAACTATCGGTTGCGGGTGCTGACGACGCGTCGGTCAGCTTGTTTGCGCTCGACAACGTCAACGTTCGCCTGGAAATTAATCCGGGCAACGCTTCCGGCATCGTCTCCGAAGCAACGACCTGGGAGCAGCTCGCCAGCGCCGTGGTCGCTGTCGGGACTGGAATCAGGGGGCAGGTGATCCGCGGGCCCATCAATCCCGGGCCCGACATTGTAGGGGTAAGCAACGAAGAACCGTTTAGTGCTTCGTTTAGTGTGCTGGATTCTGCAAATAATACCGTGGCACGATTTGCGTCTGACGAAGACGGGATCTTTGAGGTTGCGCTGTCCCCGGGCGAGTACACCGTCGTTGCAGATCCGTCGGCGCCTATTTTATTCCCCGAGCAACAAACGATAGCGGTGACCGTGCCGGAAGACGGCTTTGCCGACGTCGTTCTTGAATTCGACACCGGCATAAGGTGAGCTGAACCCCGGATGCCTGAGATGATCCCACTAGGTTGGTTTCATACCGCGATGGGTATCATCGCCCTTGTCAGTGGCGGCTTTGCGCTCGCCAGGTTCAAGGAAATATCCCTGCAAACGCGGTCGGGCCAGATCTATCTGGTGACCACGTTGATTACCGCGGGCACCGCCCTGGCCATTTTTCAACGTGGCGAGTTTGGCCCGGGCCACGCCCTGGCGGTGATGACGTTGCTGGCGTTGGCAGTAGGGACGGTAGCTGAAAAAACGAAACTTTTCGGAAAACTTTCTCGTTACATGCAGGCGGTCAGTTACTCGGCGACGCTGCTCTTCCATTGTATTCCCGCGGTAACTGACGGCTTGTTGCGCCTACCGGTTGGCGACCCCGTTCTGACGTCAATCGAAGATCCGATTCTAAAGCTGTGTTACCTGGGTCTGCTGGTCATTTTCCTGGTCGGCGTTGGCCTGCAGTTGCGTTGGATTCATCGACAGCCCCCAATTAATCTGACCATTGCACCGTAAATCGCGCACCGCCAAGTTCGTCCGACTGTGTCACGGCGACACTACCTCCGTGCAGACTGGCGATGCGTGCCACGATGGCGAGGCCGAGTCCGTAGCCACCGGTGTCACGATTACGACTGCCGTCGATTCGCGTGAACGCCTTGAAGATCGATTCGCGATCTGATTCGGGTATACCTTCGCCATCGTCATCCACGTGCATCAGGTACCCGCTGTTATATCGTCTTACGCTGCACTGCACCCGGCGTTCTGCGTAGTGGCAGGCATTGACCAGCAAATTGCTGAGCGCGAGCGTCATCAGGCGCGCATCCATGTAGATGGTTTCGAGCGCGTCGTCTGCGGCGAAGGCGATATCCCGGTCCGGCTGGCGGCACTTGTCCACCGTCTGCTCGAGCCACGGCATGACCGGTACCTGTTGCCAATTCATGCGCAGGTCCGGGTGATCCAGCCGGGCGTAATTCAGCATTGTCGCAATGAGCTCATCGATTTCCTGTACGTCACGGTCGACGTCATCCAGCGGCCCTTGCAGTTCGCCGTCGCTCTTGTTGCCGATGATCGCAAGTGCAAAGCGAATGCGCGCCAGCGGCGTACGCATTTCGTGCGACAGCGCAGCTATTAGTTCTTTCTGACTTTGAATCAGCCCACTGAGACGGGCTGACATATCATCCAGGTTTTTCGCGAGGTCCGTGAGTTCCGTGGTGCTGTCCGCCGTCGCGAGAGGTTCGCGATAATCGGCCGCAAATCGTTGTGCGCCACGAGTAATCAGGTTGACGTCCCTGAGCAACGGTCGTAACCAGATGCCAACGACAATGAAGATGGACAAGTAAAAGAGCGGCGGCAGCATGCGCAGCATGACACTTTCATCAGGCTCGGCAACCGGTCCGAGTCGAATGATGGCATTCACGGCGGTCGAGTTACGCAGGTAGGACGTGTTGCCGTGAGCGTCGATAAGGGTCGGCATTTCTTCGTCGCCACTTGCGTTGCTAACGACGTCATCGGTTTGCAGGACAGTTACATCGATGCCGATATCGGCACTCAATTGCGCCGCGACAGCGTCGCGTTGAGACACCGGGGACGCAGCGAGTTCTCGCTCGATCAGGTTGAAGGTAGTTGCAAGCCAGCGTTGGTCGGTGCTCGTCTGCGACGACTGCAAATGACCGAACCCGAAGTCCAGTGCCATCGCGACCAGCAGCAGGCCGGCGACCAGAAACAGGTAGGAACGAAACAGAAGTAGCCTGTGCGTGCCGCGAAATAGTGACTTCACTGTGCGTCGCCCCACGCATCGGGAACCAGCAGGTAGCCCTTGCCCCAGACAGTCTTGATGCGGGCCGGTGCATCGGCGTTGTCCGCCAGTTTGCGACGCAATATTGAAATGCGTCCATCGATCGATCGGTCCGTGCCGTCGTACTCGATACCGCGGAGGTGACGGAATATATCCTGCCGACTCAACACCCGGCCGGCGTGATGAGCGAGCAGCCGCAGCAGTTCGAATTCGTGCGTCGTCAACGACACTTTGGCGCCGTCGAGCCAGACTTGCTGCGATACCTCGCTGATTTTGAGACCACCGAGCACGATATCGCCGACCTCGGACATGCGTTGCTCGCCGCCCTCGACACGCCGCAGCAACGCCCGGGTTCGCGCCAACAGCACCATCGGATCAACCGGCTTTGCGACGTAATCGTCAGCGCCTGCCTCAAGGCCAATCACCTGGTCGATATCGGAGTCGCGCGCCGTGAATATCAGGATGGGCCCGACAAATACCTCTCGCAGTTCCCGACAGATCGTCAGGCCATCGAGGCCTGGCAGCATCAGGTCGAGAAGGACAACGCGCGGCTGTTCGGAGTGAAAGCGAGCGATGGCGCGATCGCCGTGCGACTCGATGGCGACGCTAAGACCGTTCTGGCGAAAATACTCGGCGGTAAGGTCGGCGAGCCGAAGATCGTCCTCGATCAGCAAGATGTCAGTGCTGGTTGTGGTCAATTGATGTCCCAGACGTGGCGAGTGCGCCGTCGGCGACGGCGGTCATCCGTGTCCATGCGCAGAACCTCGACCGTCACGGCCGCAAGTCGCACGCTGTTTGCGTCGGCTGTCATCCAGTAGCTGAACTCTTCCCGGACGCTACGATCGTCCGTCAGTCGGCCCGTGTCCTCGTCATTCCAGCAACGCAACGGAGTTTCGTCAAGGTCGCTGGAAAGGCAATAATAACCGCTTGTGCCACTTTGCCAATGAATCAGGAACGAAATCTCGCAGCTCGGAGTGCGCTTGTCGGTTATGCACAACACGGGCTTGACGGTCAGGCGCACCGTCGAATCCGCAGGCACATCCGTTTCTGCGGCCAACATCGCCGGTGTAAGCAGGAGCAGTAGTGCGATCAGCCGCTGCACAGCATCAGAACCGGACGCCGAAACCGGCGAAGTAGCCGAAAACATTCTTGTCCTCAACCAGCGGACTCGCCGCCGCCTCACTGTTGAGCTGTTCATATTCGGCGACCAGCGACAACGCCCACCGCGACGACAATTGATAACCCAACATCAGCCGCGCGTGCGTGTTGAACCCTGAGTCGACCTCATAGGCTGGCAGGGCAGGGTTCGCTTCATCATCGCGGACGCCCCAGTAATAGTCATTGAGGGCCGCGCTCTTGAAACTCGCGCCGATCGAGGGTTCGAGGTACCAGCGCTGGCTGCGCCAGCCGTAGCGGTAGTCGAGGTAGATTTCGTATCCGTCGTGTGTGCCGCTAACATCGTGAAACGCGCTGAACTGCAGCTGCCCCCAGTCGCCATCGCTCAGTGCCTCGACACCCAGTTCGATGGCATAGTCCCTGTCCGGAACTTCAAACTCGAACGCTTCGGCCAAAGGCATTCCGGCGAGATCGACCGATACAAACCGGGTGTCGGTCTTGCCAAAAAATACGCGATCGCTGTTGACGCGGGCGACCAGGCTCGCAGTGACGACGTCGTTATCGGCAAATGTCAGGCCGAGGTCGCCGTTGTCGAAAAACCAGCGATCGCCGAACCACGCGATGTCGAGATCGACAACGATCGGAATGTCGTCCGACTGGATCAACGGATTCGTGCGCTGCCCGTAGCCGATCGCTGCGCCAAGTCGCCAGCGGGACTCTGTGGCCGAGTCCGCCATTGCCGTTGGTGCGGCGATGAGCAACAAGAATGCCAGGATGATTCGTGTTCGCATATGAGTGCTGCCTCCGGACCCCAATCCTTACACCGAGTCAGTGTGACATCTGCAGCCGCTTGAGCGATAGCAAAGGTGTATCAAAATTGTCATAAAGTGTAAATTGCTGCCGCTACAAATTCTGACAATCTAACGTAACAACCGCACAGACATACCTAGGTCACCGGCATATGATCAAACCATGGCAAATACAGGAGATCGTCAAATGAACCGTCCACTCAGTGCATTAATAGGGTTTATTTTCCTGTTGCTCGCAGGCTGTGGCAGCTCGTCCGACTCTGGATCAACGACCAATCCGAATGGTCCAGTCGGTCTTCTGAGCCCGGTCACGGATGCCGCCGTGTTCGAGGCGTCGCTCAAGTCCGCCCTCACGGCGATGAGCAGCGACCTGCAACTGGCTGTTGCGGACGGCACGGCGAGCGCCGCGGCCGAGAGCGGCAGTTTCACGGGCACCTATACGCAAGAGGCCAACGTCGATGAATTTGACGCGGTCCGTTATGACGGCTCGCACCTGTACGTCGCGCCGCGGCGTTATTTCAATTGCTGCTTCATCCTCGCGGCTGCGTCCGACGACGGCGCCACGAGTACGGGCAATGATCCCCAGCGATCGATCCGCATTCTGGCAACCGACCCCGACGGGGGTTCGGCTGAACTTGCAGGCACAATCGCCCTCGAGGACAACGTATCGGTCCAGGGCATGTACCTTGCTGCAGATCGCATGTTTGCACTGACCAGTGAATCGATTTATGGCAGCTACGGCGAGCTATGGGCCGACGTCGCGATATGGGCACCCGAGCAACTCGGCTATCAAGTCTATGACGTCAGCAATGTGGGCCAACCCACGCTCGAAGTGGACGCGAAGATCGACGGTATCTTCGTCGAAAGCCGGCGTATCGGTGACACGGTTTACATCGTTAGCCGGTACACGCCCTATATTGACGGGCTCCACTATTACGTGACGAGCGCGGCACAGCAGGTCGAGAATCAGCAGATCCTGGATGCCGTTTCGGTCGACGACATGTTGCCGAAAATAACGGTCAACGGCGTGACCAGCACGCTCGTCGCACCCGATCGCTGTTACGTCACGACAGCGGCCGATGCAGTGCAAACTGCGGTTATCACCAGCATCACTGCCGTGCCCATCAACGATCCGACTGCGTTTTCGACGACCTGTTACAACGAAGATGCTTACGGCGTTTACGTGTCGGAAA
>CAYTNO010000140.1:0-5903 GCA_964439125.1 uncultured Woeseiaceae bacterium
TTGTTAACCCGACATCACTAGCGTTGCTGAAGGCACCTGGACATTGGGGCGAGGCAGGCGCCGATATCGCCATTGGCGAGGGGCAGCCACTCGGCGTGCCGTTGTCATCGGGTGGGCCGTATTTTGGCTTCATGACGTGCAAGCAAAAAGAGGTTCGGCAAATGCCCGGCCGCATCGTTGGGCGGACAACCGACCTTAACGGCGACTACGGATTTACGCTGACCTTGCAAGCGCGCGAGCAACACATCCGGCGATCCAAGGCAACGTCCAATATTTGTACAAACCAAGGCCTTATGGTTACGGCAGCCACTATCTACATGTCTTTGCTCGGCTACGAGGGTCTGCGGCAAGTCGCGCAGGCGTCATACCAAAATTCGGCGTATTTGATACGTGGTTTGACTGCGATCGACGGAATCGAGCGCCTGTTCGACAGCCCGCACTTTCACGAAGTGGCGTTGAAGCTCGACCGGCCGGTGGCACCCGTTCTGGAGGAACTGGCCAGCAAGGACATACTCGGCGGCCTTGATCTGTCCGCGACCTCTCCGGAATTGGGTGATGCGTTGCTGGTGTGTGCGACTGAAACGAAAACCGAGTCTGATCTCGATGTATTCATCGCTGCGGTAGAAGAAATTTTTTCCACGGAGGCCGGGCGTTAAGCCTGAACAGCGAATGCCAAGAGTCAAATACGAAAACACGTTCTTTCAGACATTCGGGGACTTGCCCACGATAGGCAGCCACGCACCGGATGTATCGCTCGTGAACACGAAGCTGCAAAACGTGACGTTGGCGAACTGGACCGGCATGCGCAAGGTCATGAATATTTTCGTCAGCATCGACAGGCCAGTGTGCGCAACGTCCGTTACCAAGTTTGATCAGTTCTTCGACGGTATCGAGGATGTTGCGGCGCTTATGGTCTCTTACGACCTGCCGTTCGCCCATGCCCGGTTCGCCGAGCAAAACGAACTCAAGAATGTGATCGGTCTGTCCGCAATTCGTCATGCCGGGTTTGGTGAAAACTATGGCGTACAGATCGTCGATGGGCCACTCGCGGGTATGTTCTCGCGTGCAATAGTCGTTCTGGACGAAAACAACACCGTCGTGCACCACGAACAGATTGAAGACATCACTAAAGAACCCGACTATGACGCCGCATTGCGTGCGTTGGGGATCGACATTTCGGAGTACCAATGAGTACTTTAATCTTTGAAAAATCACGCGGCGGCCGCAGGGCATTCGCTCAGGCACCGGTTGCTACGAGTGCTACCGAAATTCCGGCATCACTGCTGAGAGAGGACAGACCGGGCTTGCCGGAGGCTTCCGAGCTTCAGGTTGTGCGGCATTACACGCGTCTTTCTCAGAAGAACTTCTCAATCGATACTCAGTTCTATCCGCTTGGTTCATGCACGATGAAGTACAACCCTCGCGCCTGCAATGCATTGGCATTGCTGCCGGGGTTTGCGGGCAGGCACCCTCTGGGTCCGGTGAGTCACGGTCAGGGTTTCCTGCAATGCATGCATGAGCTGCAGGAAATGCTCAAGGAAGTGACTGGCATGAAGGGCGTATCGCTAACACCGATGGCCGGCGCACAAGGCGAGTTGGCGGGTGTCGCAATGATCCAGGCATATCACCGCGCACAAGGCGACCTCGAAAGGAATGAGATCATTGTTCCCGATGCGGCTCATGGTACCAATCCCGCGACAGCAACGATGTGTGGTTGCGTCGCTGTGGAAGTGCCGACGGGAAGTGAGGGCGACATCGATATCGAGGCGTTAAAGGCAGTTGTTGGGCCGAAAACGGCTGGCATCATGTTGACGAATCCATCGACGCTAGGCGTGTTCGAGCGCGACATCATCAAAGTCGAGGACATCGTCCGCGATGCAGGCGGCCTTCTCTATTATGACGGCGCCAACCTCAACGCGATCTGCGGCAAGGTTCGCCCCGGCGATATGGGCTTTGACGTTATTCACATGAATTTGCACAAAACCTTTTCGACGCCGCACGGTGGCGGCGGGCCGGGCTCGGGCGCGATCGGTGTAAACGATCGCTTGCTGCCATTCATGCCAGTTCCTGTGGTTACAAAAGGACAGCGGGATGGCAATGATTTCTATGACTGGTTGACCGAGGACGACATGCCTCAATCAATTGGTCGGCTGTCGGGTTTCATGGGCAATGCCGGTGTGCTGTTGCGCGCCTATGTGTATATGCGCATGGTTGGTCGAGATGGCATGCGTCGACTGGCCGAATACGCGACGCTTAACGCCAATTACTTACAGGCGCGACTTCGTGATGCTGGCTTTGAACTCGCATTTCCGACCCGTCGTGCCAGTCACGAGTTTATTATTTCGCTTCGACACGAGGCGAAAACACTCGACCTGACGGCTATGGATGTTGCCAAGGCACTGCTAGATCATAACTATCACGCGCCAACCACGTATTTTCCGCTGTTGGTGCCCGAGTGCTTGCTGATCGAACCAACGGAGACCGAGAGCAAGGAGACGTTGGACAACTTCGTTGACGCAATGGTCACAATTGCGCGTGAGGCGAGTGAAGACGGCAAGAGCTTCAAAGAAGCGCCGTATACAATGCCCGTCCGTCGCCTGGATGATGTTAAAGCGGCTCGGCATCTCGACCTCAAGTTCACGCGGCAGGCGGATTAATCTGCTTAAATAGGGAACCGGCGGACAATTGCCCAGTCCAGATAGTATTGCAGTTCGCCCTTCGAACCAGGACACCTATGAAACAAGGAAGATTTTTGGCAGTGCTTGCAGGCCTTGCCGTTACGAACTGTGCGGCCGGCGCAGAGAATACGGCCTGGACGGACACGCTCGAACGCATCTCATCAGGTGTCGTATCGATTCGAGTTGATAGTACACGGGCGTTCGATACGGAGTGGAATTCCTCGAGCCAGGCGACCGGGTTTGTTGTCGACGCAAAACGTGGGTTGATTCTGACCAATCGCCACGTCGTGACACCGGGGCCGGTCGTCGCTGAAGCGATTTTCCTCAACAATGAGGAAGTGCGGCTAACACCGGTGTATCGCGACCCGGTACACGACTTCGGTTTCTTCCGTTACGATCCTGCCGATCTGCATTATATCGAGCCGGCGGAACTGCCGCTGGTACCGGATGGCGCTGGCATTGGTCGGGAGATCCGCGTCATCGGCAATGATGCGGGCGAACAACTGTCGATTCTGGCTGGCACGATCGCGCGGCTCGACCGCAAGGCGCCAGACTATGGTCGCGGCAAGTACAACGATTTCAATACATTCTATTACCAGGCAGCGTCGGGTACTTCCGGCGGCTCGTCCGGATCTCCTGTCGTCAACATCGACGGAGACGTTGTCGCGCTCAATGCGGGTGCGAACAGTTCTGCAGCGAGCAGCTTCTTTCTACCGCTGGATCGTATTCACCGAGTACTTGAACTAATACAGAAAGGCGAGCCGGTAACACGCGGCACGTTGCAAACCATGTTCGAACGCAAGGCGTTCGATGAGCTGAAGCGCCTCGGTCTTACGGAAAACTCTGAGCGCATTGCGCGCTCATCCTTTCCTGACCAGACCGGCATGTTGACAGTAGAGCAGGTTATTCCCGATTCGCCAGCCGCAGGCAAACTGGAGCCGGGTGACATCCTGCTTCGAATCAATGGCGAATTGGTTAGCGAGTTTATACCGGTTGCCGCGCTGCTGGACGCGCATGTCGGCGACGAGGTTGAGATAGAAGTAGAGCGCGGTGGTCGCAATGTCATCGAGACAGTGCTGGTCTCCGATCTTCACGCAATTTCCCCAAGCGAGTTTATTGAGCTCGGCGATGGCACCCTCAACAACCTGTCATACCAACAGGCGCGCCACTACAACCTGGCGGCACAGGGTGTTTATGTTGCGAACCCAGGTTACTTGTTGTCGAAGGCTGCGATTCCGCGCGGCGCGGTTATCGTTGAGTTCGACGGAGAGGAAATCGACAACATAGACGATTTAGAAAAGGCCCTCGATGATCTGGCCGATGGCAGTCGAGCGCTTGTACGATACGTCACGATGGACAACCCAAAGAGTGCTGTTGTCCGTTCATTGGAAATGGATCGCGTGTGGTTTCCTACACGGCGTTGTTCTCGCGACGACACAACGGGCGTATGGCCGTGTCATGACCTTGGCTCCGGGCCGGAACCGTTGCCAGCAAAAGTAGGTAGCACTCGGATGAAGAAGTACGATGACCCGCGTGTGCGTGCGGTAGCGCCGTCTCTCGTCGTCGTCACTTTCGACTTGCCGTACACCGTGTCAGGCGTTGCAGATCGTCACTACTACGGCACCGGTTTGATCGTCGACAAGGAACGCGGTTACGTTGTTGTTGATCGCAATACCGTGCCGGTGGCTATTGGCGATGTAACCGTGACGTTTGCCGGTTCGCTCGAAGTCAAAGCGAGGGTCGAACAATTGCATCCGCTCCACAACCTCGCGATCGTGTCGTATGACCCGGCGTCAATAGGCGACACGCCGGTAAAGGAAGCGATATTCAACCCGGAAACTGTATCGGCCGGTGACAAGCTTTGGGTCGTAGGAATTAAAGGTGACCACCAGCTCGTTCACCAGGAAAGTGTAGTTTCAAATGTCGAGCCGCTCATGTTGCCGTTGTCGCGCACATTGCGATTCCGTGATTCGAACATCGAGGGCATCGACCTCGTCAATGCTCCGACAGACGTTGATGGCGTATTGGTAGACAAACGCGGCCGGGTTGCGGCTATGTGGTCGAGTTTCTCCATTCAGTCGGGAGGGGACGGTGCGCAGATAAATCGCGGCGTCGGCGCTGACCTGGTAATGGAATTCGTTGACACCGTTCGCAACGGAAAGCCGTTCTACTCACTCGAAGCCGAGTTTGTGTACGCGCCACTATTTGCGGCTCGCAATATGGGCGTCGAGGAAGAATGGATTGCCAAACTTGAGCAGAACAATCCGGTTCACCGGCGCGCGTTGAGTGTCACACGCATTGTCGCCGGGACTCCGACGGCCAAGCTGCTGCGCAATGGCGACATGGTACTGGCCGTGGACGGCAATGTCGTTACATCGTTCCGGGCGCTCGAAAAGGCGGTGCAGAAGCCAGAGGTTGTAGTGACTGTCTGGCGCGCGGGCGAAGCTTTGGAGATCAAAACTGAGACCAGCGTACTGGACGGCCGCGGTATCGACAGAGCAGTATCATGGGCAGGAGCACTGTTGCAGGATCCACACCGTGCGATGGCTGCTCAGCGCGGAGTTGACCAGAAGGGCGTTTACGTTGCGTTTTTCAGTTATGGGTCACCCGCGACCAGATATGGACTTTGGGCAGGGCGTCGGGTCGTCGAGGTTGATGAAACTCCGACACCGGATCTGCAGACATTTGTCGACACTGTGTCTGGCAAGCAGGATCAGGCGTCGGTGCGGCTGAAAACGGTGACCTGGAACGGGGCAGTAGAGGTCATTACACTGAAGCTGGATAATCAGTACTGGCCCGCTTATGAGATTCGACGAACAAACGATGGCTGGAAACGTTCAACAATCGGTTATTAGCCGATCCACAGCAGGTCGCGTGGCGATCTTCGCTGTGGCGGCGCTCATGTTTGTAGTTAGCGGTGTAGCGTCTTCGCAGTCAATGTATAAATATCGTGGTGATGATGGTGAGTGGATCTACTCAGATCGTCCGCCGGACGAAGCAGCCATGGTCGAAGTACGTGACCTTGAGGTTTCGAATTCTGTCGGGATCGTCGATGTTACGCACGGGTTTGTTGGACAAAGCGTAGAGCTTACAGCCCACAACGAGTTGTATGCGTCGGTCGAATTGACTCTGGAAATACAGACAATCCAGGGTCTGCAGTTTCCGCACCCAGATCAGGAAATGCGCTGGGTTTTGCCGCCGAAAAGTGAAACGCCACTATTCACG
>CAYTNO010000141.1:0-5897 GCA_964439125.1 uncultured Woeseiaceae bacterium
CCCCGACCAAGCCAGTGACTTGGCGATATCCATTGGCACAATACCGCGCAGCGTCGTGCTGATTGCCATATCGGGGATCAGCCCCCACTTGATTTCCATTATCGACAGCCGTGCATCAGGTGCCGCAAAGCGCAAGTCAGCCCCAAGCGCTATCTGCAGACCGCCGCCGTAGGCCGCACCTTGAATTGCGCATATGACCGGAACCGGTATTTCGCGCCAAATATAAGCGGCTCGTTGAAACAAATTGGCCGGAGAACCATCGCAGGGTGCCATCGACTCTGCTGTGGCGACCGGCTCCTTTTGCTGGAAAACACTGATGTCGATGCCAGCACAAAAATGCTCGCCGGCGCCATGCAATATGACGGCACGAACAGACTGGTCTTTAGCGAGTTCCTGACCGACGTCTGCCAAGTCGGCGAACATCTGATAGTCGATCGCATTGTGCTTGTCTGGCCTGTTCAGGGTAACCCGGGCTACATGGTCGACGACCGCAAATGTGACACGACTTGTCATTGTCTGTTCCTCATACGGCTACACAGCCAGTGTGCATTTGCCGTTGCGCATTACGATGACATCACGTTCTTTCGCCGTACAACGGAACGAGACGATATCCCCGTCCTGCCACATGTCAGTCTGAATCGTATCTCCAGGCAACACAGGCGCCGAAAACCGTACGTCGAATCCGGCAATAAGCGTGTAGTCGTAATCGCATATCGTTTTCAGAATCGCGTGGCAGGCAATACCGTAGGTGCAGAGCCCGTGCAAAATCGGCACCGGAAACTCGGCGGCGGCTGCTGTTGCAGGATCGCAGTGCAACGGGTTTCGATCGCCATTAAGCCTGAACAGTAGCGCTTGATCTGCGCGCGTGCGGCTGTCGCAACTGAGGTCGGGTTCTCGACGTGGCGCCCGGTGTGGCGCTGGCCCTTTGCCGGATTGACCGCCAAATCCACCGTCACCGCGGGCAATAACTGTGCTGCCAACGGTAAACAGAGCCGTATCGTCCTTGGCAAGGCGACCCTCGGCCTCAAACAGGATCATCGCCCCGCGCCTGGGACCACGATCAAAAACCTCTACGACACGTTTGTTAACCAGTATCTCTGCAGCAGCAGGAAGCGGGCGATGCAGCTGCAATCGTTGTTCTGCGTGCAGTACTTGCGTGTAGTCCCATCCCAGATCGGACGGAATCAGATCTGGCACCAGCACCGTCGCCATCGTCGGAATCGTCTGCAGAGGCAAGCCTTGCTCATGCACGTACGGGAGCTCCTTACGGGCAACAGGATCCCGACCGAAGCCGACGCTCTGCGCATACAGCATCGTCTCTGTATCGCCGTAGGAGTGGTTCAGGTCGACGATCGATGTCGCCATCAGTTCTTCGTAATTAAGTGTCATGAGTCTCTTTGTGTTGGTTGTCAGCCACTGCGTTGGGCGTACCGCCAACCAAAATCGGCTAGTGGCGCCACCGAATCCGCTGCCTGCCCCGCATGGGCGCTCGCGGCCGTACCGTCGCGCACCCGCCCGGCTATGCCTTGTAGTATGGCCGCAAGCCGGAAGAAATTGAATGCTGAGTAGAAATGACGATCAGCGATCCCATCGTCTCGACCCGTCCGTTCACAGTATGTCGCAGCGTAAGCGTCCTCGCCCGGTATGCCTAAAGACTCCAGGTCCTTGCCAAGCAAGCCCACCGAGCCGATGCCAAGCTCGGGCATTTGCCAGGACATCAGGTGATAGGTGAAATCAGCTAACGGGTGTCCAATGGTCGACAACTCCCAATCGAGAACCGCGATCACTCTCGGCTCGGTTGGATGGACGATCATGTTGTCGAGGCGAAAATCACCATGGACAACACTGACCGATTCATCAGTTGGAATGTTGTCGGGCAGCCACTCGATCAGCGCGTCCATCGCTTTGATCTGCCTGGTTTCAGAGGCGCGATACTGACCGCTCCATCGCGAAATCTGGCGAGCGAAGTAGTTACCGGGCTTGCCAAAGTCATCGAGACCAAGCGCTCCGATATCGAAGTTATGCAGTTTCGCAATGGTCTCGTTGACGTTATCGTATAACGCTTCTCGACCGGCCGGGTTTGCATTGGGCAGGTCGAGCTCCCAGAAAATGCGCCCTTCGACGTACTCCATAATGAAGAACATAGTGCCGATAACCTCATCGTCTTCACACAGTGCATACGGCCTGGGAACCGGAAAGTCAGCTCCGTACAGCGCACTGATTATGCGGAACTCGCGATCCACAGCGTGGGCCGACTTGAGCAGGGTTCCGGGTGGCTTGCGGCGCAGGACGTACTTGCCAGATTCTGCATCCACCAGGTAGGTTGGATTTGACTGGCCGCCCTTGAATTGACTGATTTGGTTGGGTCCGCGGAAGCCCTCGACATGCGACGCCATGTAGTCTTCGAGGAGGCCTTCGTCGAATCGATGCGCCTGTCGAATCTCTCGTGTGCCTGAGTTTTGCTCTTGCCGGGATTTCACGCGGCCATGATACCGCATCGACGAACGCCGGCGCCGCGCTACATTCTGAATATCCCATGGGGCGACTCGTCATCGCGAGGTCGGTTCATTGCAGCAGAAAGCCCGAGTGAAAGCACCGCGCGCGTATCAACCGGATCAATGACACCGTCGTCCCATAATCTTGCGCTCGCATAATACGGATTGCCCTGAGCTTCGTACTGATCGCGAATTGTCGCCTCGTAGGCTGATTGTTCTTCCTCGGGCCACTCTTCGCCCCGCGCGTCAACGGCATCACGTTTGACCGTCGACAGAACCATCGCTGCCTGCTCACCACCCATAACCGAGATTCTTGCATTCGGCCACATCCAGAGCATGCGCGGGCTATAGGCACGACCGCACATCGCGTAGTTTCCGGCACCGAAAGACCCGCCGATGACGACCGTGAACTTCGGCACTGTGGCCGTAGCCACAGCATTCACCATTTTCGCGCCATCTTTGGCAATTCCGGCATGCTCGACACGTTTTCCCACCATAAAGCCCGTAATATTTTGCAGAAATATCAAGGGGATACCGCGTCGATTACACAGCTGTACGAAATGAGCACCCTTCTGCCCCGACTCCATAAAGAGGATGCCATTGTTGGCGACGATTCCGACCGGGCAACCATCGATATGTGCGAAGCCACACACGAGTGTCGCTCCGTACAGCTTTTTGAATTCCTGAAATTCTGACCCGTCTACTATGCGCGCGATAATTTCCCGGACGTCATACGGAAAACGGTATTCGCGTGACACGATGCCGTAAATATCGTCCACCGGATATTCCGGTTCAGACGGCTCACGCATCTTGATATCCGTGCGCTTCGAAAAATTGAGGCTGGCAACGATATCCCGGGTAATCATCAACGCGTGTGTATCGTCATCGGCGAGGTGATCGGTTACTCCTGAAATACGGGAATGCACAATGCCCCCGCCCAAAGACTCGGCGTCAACGATTTCGCCCGTCGCCGCCTTAACCAATGGAGGCCCACCCAGAAATATCGTTCCCTGATTTCGGACGATAACGGCTTCGTCGCACATCGCTGGCACATAGGCACCGCCAGCTGTGCACGACCCCATCACAGCCGCTATCTGCGGAATGCCTTTTGCTGACATTCTTGCCTGGTTAAAAAATATTCGTCCGAAATGATCGCGATCCGGAAAGACCTCATCCTGGCGAGGCAGGAACGCGCCCCCTGAGTCGACCAGGTAGATGCAAGGCAGATGATTTTGCTCGGCGATTTCCTGTGCCCGCAGGTGTTTCTTCACCGTTAGCGGATAGTACGTTCCGCCTTTGACGGTCGCATCGTTCGCGACAATCATGCACTCGATATCATTGATGCGACCAACGCCGGTGACAATACCGGCAGCGGGAACATCGTCCTGATAAACACCCAGGGCCGCCATCTGTCCAATTTCGAGAAAAGGCGAACTGTCATCAGTCAGCGTTTCGATACGATCACGCGGCAACAATTTACCGCGAACCAGATGACGTTCACGCGAACGCGCGGGTCCGCCGGTCTGAATCTGCTCGCTGATTTTGTGCAAATCATCGGCCAGCGCCCGGTTGGCCTCCGCGTTTTGCTGGAAGTCTTCAGACTCGCGGTCAATTTTGGATTTAATGACTGGCATTGAATAGCTCGCGGCCGATCAGCATGCGCCGAATTTCGCTCGTACCGGCTCCGATTTCGTAGAGCTTCGCGTCGCGCAGCAATCGTCCTGCCGGATATTCATTAATGTAACCATTGCCACCGAGTGCCTGAATCGTTTCCAACGCCATCCACGTTGCTTTTTCCGCAGCAATGAGGATACATCCTGCTGCGTCGAATCGGGTAGCCTGGCCGCGATCGCAAGCCTGGGCAACTGCATAAACATAGGCACGACAGCTGTTCATGGTTGAGTACATGTCAGCGATCTTGCCCTGCATGAGTTGAAATTCGCCAATCGCTTGTCCAAATTGCTTGCGATCATGCAAGTATGGCAGCACCGTGTTCATGCAGGATTGCATGATGCCAAGCGGCCCCCCGGCAAGGACTACGCGCTCGTAGTCAAGCCCGCTCATCAGTATCGTGGCGCCCTTACCTTCTTCTGCCAGCAAGTTTTCAACAGGCACGCGGCAATCTTCAAGTAGCACCTCACTCGTGTCGGATCCACGCATGCCCAACTTGTCGAGCTTTTGCGGCGTTGAAAACCCTTTAATACCGCTTTCAACAACGAACGCACTTAAGCGCCTGTTGCCGGCATCCGCGTCGGTGACCGCGTAGATAATCATGACATCCGCTTTGGGCGCGTTCGTGATCCACATCTTTGATCCGTTGAGTACGTAATCGTCGCCGTCCTTTACGGCCGTGGTACGCATACCCATGACATCGGATCCGGCGCCCGCCTCGCTCATGGCCAGCGCTCCAAGGTGTTCTCCCGAAACCAGTTTCGGCAGGTATCGGGCCTTCTGCTCGTCGTTGCCCCAACGTGACAGTTGATTCATACAAAGGTTGGAGTGCGCGCCATACGACAAACCGACCGATGCGGATGCACTGCTGATTTCCTCCATCGCAACGACGTGGGCGAGGTAGCCAAGATTCGATCCGCCGTATTCCTCGCCGACCGTAATGCCGAGCAAACCCAGCGCGCCCACTTCGGGCCACAAGTCCAGCGGGAATTCATTGCTCGCATCAATGTCGACGGCACGGGGTGCGATCTTGTCCGCGGCAAATGAACGTACGGTCTCGCGCAGAAGGTCAATATCCTCACCGAGCCCAAAGTCGAATTCCAACATAGTAAAAACCACCATAGAATCAAGCAATTATTGTCGTCAATTACTCGCCTTACATGAATACCATAGGGCAGGTATCGCGTTTTGTCAGGGCTGAGCGACGCTAGGATCGCGACAGATCATCAATAAAGCGGGAGAACAGCTCATATTGTGACGTTATTCCGAGCTTCGAAAACAAGTTTCGCTTGTGCACCATCACCGTACCTGGCGCAATCTGCAACTTGCGAGCGATCGATTTAGCAGAGTGGCCACGCAGCAGTAACTGCGTGATCTCGCGCTCTCTTTCGGTCAACAATGAGTTGCCGAAGTTGTCAAAACAACACGTAAGGCGCTGATGCAGGTCGTCGCGACGCCCTCCTGCTTTCATATCCGCCGCCAGGCGCCCCCAAATATTGCGCATCGCCGCAAGAACGATTGGTTCGATGAGGTGCAGGCGGTCAAGTTCGGACTTCGTGAACATCTTTTCACGTCGACCGACGACCAGCGCCAATGTGCTGCGCTCGGAGACATCGACCAGGAAATCGATTTCGTCGAGCAAGTGTGTACGCTCACAGTACTGCCGGTAGTACTCGCTGGATCTGAATCGATCAGGGGTCAGGTCACGAAAACGGCAGCTCGATGGTTTGT
>CAYTNO010000142.1:0-5896 GCA_964439125.1 uncultured Woeseiaceae bacterium
CCCAAACAATATCGCTGCGATCGGCCGGGCGTTTGGAATCTGACTGTAGAAGCAAATCACGACAATCGGAATTGCGGCGATTCGAAACAACGTCAGGATGATAGCTAGGTTCAGTTTCAAGACCGGTTCGCTCTTTTTCTTCTATCCGTCCAGATGCAGGTCATTGTATATCGATTCTGCCAGCGATCGTCCAATCCCTCGCACTTTGATGAGATCATCGACGCCAGCCCCGATAACACCCTGCAGTCCGCCAAACTGGCGCAAGAGTTCCCGCCGCTTCTTCGGCCCAAGCCCCGGAATTTGTTCCAATCTTGAAGTATTGCGTGCTTTTGCGCGCTGTTGACGATGCCCTGTTATCGCGAAACGGTGCGCCTCATCACGGATTTGCTGTATCAGCAACAACGCCGGCGAGTCCGGCGGAAATTGCAAGGCAGTTGTTCCGCCCGCCCGAAACAGTTGTTCTGCCCCTGGCCTGCGCGACCGCCCTTTCGCGACCCCGATGACGTTTAGCCAGTCCAGTTCAAGGTCCTGGAGTACCCGCATCGCCTCCGATAACTGACCCTTGCCGCCATCGACGAATAAGACGTCGAGCATCGGCACCTCACCTTTTTTGACACGGATGTAGCGACGCCGGAGCGCCTCCGCCATAGCGGCGTAATCGTCTCCTGCAGATTCAGGACTCAGATTGAACCGTCGGTAATCGCTTTTCAGCGCCCCTGCCGCGTTGAACACGACACACGACGCCACTGTCGCCTCTCCCGACGTGTGACTAACGTCGAAGCACTCCAGACGCTCGGGAACTTCATCGAGACCAAGCGCTTCGGCCAGGGCCTCAAATTGTCCACGAATCGTCGCATTGCTCGCAACCTGCAAATTCAGCCCCTGCTCGGCATTTGTCTGAGCCATCTGTGACCAACGCAGGCGATCCCCTCGTACCTTGTGCCTGATCCGCACCTTGCGTTCCATGCGGTTGCTTAACTCGTCCTGGAGCAACAATGCATCGTCAATTTCCCTGTCGAGAATAATCTCGGCGGGAGCGTCGCGCCCAAGGTAATACTGTGAGACGAATCCATTCAGGATTTTATGCGGGTCGGTCTCGCCGGCCAGACGCGGAAAATGATCCCGGCTGCCTATGACCGCGCCATTACGAATGAACAACACCGTCACGCAGTGGATAGCCGCGTTCGATGCAAAGCCAAGAATATCCAGATCCTTATTGGCTGATCTCGATATGAGCTGTCGCGCTTCAACCTCTTTCAGGCGAGAAATCTGATCTCGATACCGTGCCGCTTGCTCATACTGCCGCGCATTGGAAGCTTCATCCATACGCGCCACGAACGTATCAATGACGCTTTTGTTCTTGCCATCGAGGAAATCGATGGTGGCGTCAATGTCCTTCCCATACTGATCCCGCGAAATAAGATCCACGCAGGGACCGGTGCAGCGCTTGATCTGGTATTGCAGGCACGGGCGTGAGCGATTTGCGAAATAGCTATCCTGGCACTGACGAACGAGAAACAGCTTTTGCAATTCGCTGAGCGTCTGTCGAACCGCACTCGTGCTCGGGTAAGGCCCAAAGTAACGCCCCTTTCCTTTGCGTGGACCGCGATGAAACTGGAGTCGCGGAAAGCGATGTTGCGTCGACACATAGATGTACGGGTAGCTCTTGTCGTCACGGAGCGTGACATTGAAACGCGGCTTGTGTTGCTTGATCAGGTTGTATTCGAGAATCAACGCTTCCGCTTCGGTATTGGTTACGATCACTTCAACATTCGCGACCAACTTCATTAGAGCGGCTGTCTTCACTGAATCATGCGTGCGATGAAAATAGCTCGACACACGTTTTTTAAGGTCACGTGCTTTGCCGACGTAAAGCACCTTGTGCTTCGCATTGAGCATGCGATACACGCCGGGTCGGTGCGTCAGACTACGAAGAAAGGACTCTTCGTCGAATTTACGTTCATCGTTCACCTTATTATTTATCCAATAACTCCCGGGCTTGTGCAAATACCGCATCAAACATTTCGGCGGTGAGACGTCGCGTATTCGTGTTGTAGCGACTGCAATGGTATGAGTCGAGCATGCGTAGATCGCCAAGATCATGCACGGCCGCGTGGACGAACTTGAAATCCGCCTGCCTCCCACCAATCGCTTTGACTACAGCACGATGCGCAATACCCCCGAGCGCCAGAACGAGTGACGCCTTTGGCATCGAGTGCAGTTCATTTGCGAGAAATGAGTTGCAAGTATTGATCTCGGCACCAACCGGCTTGTTTCCCGGCGGCAGGCACTTGACCGCATTGGTAATGCGACAACCGGTCATCACGAGATCGTCATCCGCAGCCAACGATTCGGCAGCCGACGTAAACCCATACTTGTGCAGCATCTGATAAAGCAGGATGCCCGCGTGGTCACCGGTGAACGGCCGTCCCGTTTGATTCGCGCCGTGCATGCCGGGTGCGAGCCCGACAATCAGGAAGTCCGATTCCCTGTCCCCAAAAGGTGGCACCGGCTTGCAGAAATAGTCCGGATACCGCTCTTTGACGTCATCCAGGAACGTCGCCAGCCGTAGGCAGGATCGGCAATCTTTGTCGTAAATATCCGGAGACATGTTCGCCACTATTGGCCATCCATGTGTCGAATCACGGCCTCACCAAATCCGCGCGTACCCACCAAAGTCGCGCCAGGAAATAGCTGTTCCAACTCATGTTCTACGTCTTGTCTACCATGCGGCCGTTGTTTCCTGATGGGTTGGTGAATGGCTTCTCGCAAACGGGCAAGGTCGAATGTAACCTCGCCATTCGCAATCGTTCTGGCGACACCTTGCATAATTTTATCTGCTGCTTCGACCCAGCCGATATACCGCAACATCATCTCCGCAGAAAGAATGAGAGAGCCCGGGTTGACACGATCTTTCCCAGCAAAACCCGGCGCTGTCCCATGCGTCGCCTCGAACACCGCAATCGCGTCGGCAATGTTCGCACCCGGCGCAATGCCGATCCCGCCAACCTGAGCTGCCAAGGCATCGGAAATATAATCGCCGTTAAGATTGAGTGTTGCAATGACATCGTAATCTTCAGGCCGCATGAGAATTTGCTGCAGGAAGTTATCGGCAATAACGTCCTTGATAATAATTTCACGACCGGTCACGGGGTTCTCGAATGCCAGCCATGGCCCGCCGTCTTTTTCTGTGGCTCCGAACTCAACGCGCGCAACATCGTAGCCCCACTGACAGAATGCTCCCTCAGTGAATTTCATGATGTTGCCTTTATGGACCAAGGTCACCGATCCCTTGTCCCGTTCGATGCAGTACTCGATAGCCTTGCGCATCAACCGCTCCGACCCCTCTCGCGAAACCGGCTTGATTCCGATTCCGGAACTCGCCGGAAAGCGAATTTCCGTTACGCCGAGTTCCGCCTGCAAGAAGTGAATCAGCTTCTTAACTTCCTTTGAGCCCGTTGGATACTCAATGCCCGCGTAGATGTCTTCGGTATTTTCGCGAAATACAGTCATGTCGACGAGATCGGATTGCTTCATCGGCGTTGACACGCCTGGGAAATAACGAATTGGGCGTATGCACGCATACAGGTCCAGCGTTTGTCGAATGGACACATTCAATGACCGGATGCCGCCTCCAACCGGAGTCGTAAGTGGGCCTTTGATCGAGACGATGTACTTTGTCAGTACCTGCAGAGTCTCATCGGGGAGATAGTTTTCGTTGCCATACAAATCAGCCGCGGCCTGACCCGCGTACACTTGCATCCATTGAATTTGTCGGGCATCGCCGTAGGATTTGGCCACTGCTGCATTGACAACGTCCCGCATTACCGGCGTAACATCGACGCCTATGCCGTCACCCTCAATGAATGGAATTATGGGAAAATCCGGCACAACGAGCGAATGATCACGATTCGACTTGATCGCCTGACCCTTGGCGGGTACCTGGATGTGGTCATACTGCATTATTTATCTCGTCACTGTTTTCGAAAGGCGTGCATTGTACCGATATGCCCCTGATCCTGCTTAACAAGCCCTACCAGGTTCTCAGCCAGTTTCGCGACGCCGACGGTCGAAGGACCGTGGCCGAATTTGTGCAGCAAAAAGACGTTTACCCCGCTGGTCGACTGGACTATGACAGCGAGGGTCTCTTGCTGCTGACAGATAATGGCAAATTGCAGGCATGCATCAGTCAGCCTGACGCAAAGATCTGCAAAACATACTGGGCCCAGGTCGAAGGTGAAGCGTCCGAAAATCAGCTCGCCTCGCTAAGAGAAGGTATTGACCTGCCCGATGGCAAAGCGATAGCTCACACCGCTCGTGCCATTACGGAACCGCCCGGGCTATGGAGTCGGTTTCCCCCGATACGCTTTCGAAAAAGCATTCCTGACAGCTGGATCGAGCTCAGCATCTCGGAAGGACGCAATCGCCAGGTGAGAAGAATGACCGCGGCGGTCGGATTGCCGACCCTGCGTCTTATCAGGACATCGATCGGACCGTGGTCACTGAATGGTTTGCAGCCCGGAGAGATTCGATACATTGAAACGCGCGATGCCTGGCTGCAGATAGCGCCGCAAGATAACTAACTGCCCTTGCGCACTTTCCCATTGCCTTGGTGCAATCCGGCGATTCGCATTGCCACTTCCATGGCCTGCTCATAATTCAGTCTCGGGTCGACAGTCGATTTGTACTCTCGCGCGAGATCGCCATCGGTTAAGCCCCGCGCGCCGCCCGTGCATTCGGTGACGTTCTCGCCGGTCAGCTCAAGATGAACTCCACCGAGGTGACTGCCCATCGCTTCGTGCACGCGAAAGGCTGACTCCAATTCGGCAACGATGTTGTCGAAACGGCGCGTCTTGGTTCCATCTGCTGTGCTTTCGGTGTTGCCGTGCATCGGGTCACATACCCAAAGCACAGGTGAACCGGTATCACTTACTGCCGTTATCAGGTCGGGCAGGCTTTCCTCGATGTTCTTCGCGCCAAAGCGGTGAATCAGCGTCAACCGACCCGGCTCATTGTCAGGATTAAGCGCCGCAACCAGATCCTGCACCCATTGACGCGTCATCCCCGGCCCGATCTTGACGCCCATCGGATTGGCGATGCCGCGGAAATACTCGATGTGCGCGCCGTCCATCGCAGCGGTACGCATGCCTATCCACGGGAAGTGCGTCGTGAGGTTATACCAACGCTCACGTCGATCGAGATAGCGTGTTTGCGACTGCTCGTACAGCAAATGCAGCCCTTCGTGCGCCGCAAAAATATCAGCACGTTGCGTCTTGTGTAGCTGTTGTCCGGAAACTGTTTCCAGAAAATCCAGCGAATTGGAGATCGAATTGACGATGCCATGGTACTCATCGGCCATCGTCGAGTGCCCTACCCAGTCAAGATTCCAATTCTCGGGATGGTGAAGGTCTGCGAAGCCACCATCGATCAGGGAGCGAACGAAATTCAAGGTGAGCGCAGCACGTTCATATCCGCGCAGTATCATTTGCGGATCCGGAATTCGATCACCCGCCGTAAACGGGTTGCGGTTAATCAGGTCGCCACGAAAACTCGGTAAGGATATGCCTTCACGAGTTTCGATATCGGCGGAACGCGGCTTCGCATATTGCCCGGCCATCCGCCCTACTCGCACAACGGGCATCTTGAGTCCGTAGAGCATGACAAGGCTCATCTGCAGCAATATCTTGAGTTTTGCCACGATATTTTCGGATGTGCATTCGTCAAACGTCTCGGCGCAATCGCCGCCCTGCAATACGAAGGCCTCGCCTCGCTGTGCCTTGGCGATATGCTCTTTGAGGGAATCGACTTCCCATGAAGTGACAAGCGGCGGTAAACGGCTCAGGTCTGAAACCGCACCGTCCAGTTCATCCTGATTCGGATAAGTCGCCTGCTGGGC
>CAYTNO010000143.1:0-5827 GCA_964439125.1 uncultured Woeseiaceae bacterium
TACAGGCTGACATGACTTTGCGGATCACGATAAATGGCACGGACTTGTCCGCCAGAATAGTGACTTCCTGGCTATCCGCGACGGTGAGCGTTGACGGGCCTATGATTCTCTCCTTGATCTCGGCCAGTCTTGCGGCGAGTGCATCCAGTGATGCCTCCTTGTCCTCGAGAATGTCGGCAACATTCGCGACGATCTGACCTTGTACGATAATGTCTTCCGCGCTGACCGAAATGATGACGGTTTCGCGTGGCTTGGATTCTTCATACGACTCCGGAAGCTTGACGTCCTTTGGTGCCTCGACAATCTCCACCGCTCCCGTATTGATCAGCAGGAAGAACACGAGAATGGTGAAGACGTCCATCAGCGACGTCAGGTTCATTTTCGTAATCTTCACGCGGTTGCGTGACATGCGCTTGATGCGACGGCTATTTCTCACGGTGCGTCTCCTACCGAAACATCTGCAAACAGTGCGACGAGTTCGAATTGCGGTTCGCCTTCCGCAAATTCCTCGCCCTCTGCTTTCTCGATGGGTACTCGGACGCTGCGTACGATGTCCATGACCCGGATCAGGTAGTCATAGGGAATCTGCGCCTCCATGAGCACTGCTGCCGAGTCCTGTGCCGGATAGGTCTGCTTGAGCTCGACCATGTAATCGGACAGCGTGTCGAGATCGAACTCTTCGTCCTCGTTCGGAATGGTCGCGATGACCTGCTTGCCATTGCTGATTTCGATGCCGGCCTCGCGAACGATGACTTCGGGCGTGAACGCCGCATCATTGCTCGGCGGGCCACCGGCCGAACTCGGCAGGTTCAGTTCCACGATCGTTACCCGAGAAAACACCACCGTGATCAGCAGGAACGGTATGAGCACCACCATCAGGTTAAGGAAGGTAGTGACGTCAAGTTCGTGCGCAGGTTTGGTGCGACGCTTGTAGTGATGCCGCCTTGCCATCGTCGTTACGCCGCCGCAGCCTCTGCCATGCGCTTCGACCGTCTCGAGAAGACGTTGAGCGCCTTGACCGTTGCCATCTCCAGGCTGTCGACGATATCGCCGGTCTTGCTGGTCAGGACGGCATGGACGACGAGCAGCGGAATGGCCACCATCAGGCCAAATGCGGTCGTGTTCATTGCGACCGAGATACTGGCTGACAGCAGGTCAGCCTTTTCGGCCGGGTTGGCGTTGGCTACTGCCGTAAATGCCTGGATCAGGCCCATAATCGTGCCCAGCAGACCGAGCAATGTAGCAATGCTCGAGGCGAGAGCGACATAGGGCGTGCGCTTTTCGAGGCGCGGCACGATTTCCATCATGCTCTCCTCCATCGCGATCTCGATATCCTCGCGCCGGCGCACGGCGCCCTCCAGCGACAGGCCCATGTTGAGTACCTGCGAGATCGTTGATTCATCCTGGCTGGTCATATCACGGGCCTCGTCGAACTGGCCGTCGGTCAGCAAGGGCTGCACTTTCTCCCAGACAACGCGGTTCTTGTTGGTGACAATCGACAGTGTGATGTAGCGTTCGACTGAGATCGCGACCCCGAAGGCGAAAACGAGCAATATCGGGTACATGAAGAGACCGCCCGATGCGAAGAAACTTACAATCGAATAAAAGAAATCCATTATGTTGATCCTTAGTTGACTTAATTGTCCGTAATTGGCCGCGGACGACACTAAGAATAGAGGCAGATCAATGCTTTGGGTGTGACGCAGCGCACGTTCACGCGTTATGTCTGTTCATCTGACCGTATTTGGTAGAAGCGCAGCTCACGCATGAATACTTCCTTGTCGACAGGCTGTGCCCGGTCGTCCAGCGTGTCCGACAGATCCAGCTCATCGCCCATCCGCGACGATTTCCAGGGCACGATGACAAGGGACTTGGGCGCCTCTTCGTTGCCCAGAATCGACATACCCGACATCGTCTTCGGTGACTTGATGCCGTCTCCCTGGTTTTCTTTGGTCACGGGTTCTTCGGCAGCCGCTTCTGCAACCGTCTCATTCTCATCCGCGGGCTGTTCGTCGGGCTCTTCAGCCCAGGCCGCAAAGCCGACAACGGTCATGAGTAGTGCCAGTAGAGGTGCTCGCATTGTTAATTCTCCGTTCGGCCGGCGCGGTAGCGCACGTCCTTGAGCCACATCGCCGCTTCGTCGTCGCTGCGCACGGTCGCCATGTAGGCCTCATAGTTTTTCAGGGCGCACTCCAGGTCGGCGAGATAGAGATCACAGAGAACGGCCAGGTTGCGCCGCGCGTAGTGATAGCCGGGATAGACAGCCAGCGCAGCTTCGTATTGCCGCCGCGCCTCGGAGAAACGCGCCGTCTTGCGATAGACGATGCCAAGTTCATTCAGCGCGATCGGATGATCTGGATTGATCGAAAGCGCCTGCAGCAAATGCTGTTCCGCCAATTCGAGATCACCCAGGCGATGATGGGCGATCGCCAGGCTGATGCGCGGTGCGCTCAGGCCGGGTGCCGCCGCCGCCACTGTCTCGAGCAGACTGATACCCGCATTGCTTTCACCGCGTGCCAGCAAGTCAAGCGCGCGATCGTAATCGACGCGCACGTCCCCCTGGACACGCGCATCCTCGATGAGCGTGAAGCCGACGGACTCCTCGACCTCGACCTGGATCTGCGTCGACGATGACGCCGACTTGCTCGGTGTCGTGTTACACGCGGCCAACATCGTTATTGCCACGAAAAGCAGTATTGATTGAGTGACCTGACGGGGATGTAGTCGTCGCATTGGTTTACTCCGATACCTGCGCAGCAACTTCGGCAGACCGTTGGCCATCGGCAGCGTCTTCGTCGATGGCCTGACCCGGTTCGAAGCCCGGCCGTGGCGCAATCGGCATGCGATAAGCGTAGGTATCGATCGAGCCGAGATATCCGTCACTGATCTCATTCCTCGCATACCGGCCCGGCATCAGCGTGACGAGTTGGTCGAGGCTCTGCTGCACCCAATCGTTATGAACGCCGCTGGCGAACAGTTCGAAATTTTTCTCGTGAATCTCAAGTGCCCGCTCTTCGAACGGGTACGCCTCATCTTCGATCACGATCTCGTAATCGGCCCTTTCGGCTGCGCTCAGATCACTCGGCCGCTCGGACTGCAGCAGTGCATTGCTGAATTCGAGATAGGTCTCTGCGATGTAATAGGTGGCTGCCGCGGTAACGTCGGCGACCTGGTAGGTTGTAAGGACTTCGAAATCCACCAGCGCCTCGTCCATGAGCCGTTGTTTCTCGGCGAGACTCTCGTCGAACGGCTGGACGAGCCTCACTCTTGCAAACGTTTCAAAACGCAGCTCCGCAAGGACCAGTGCCGCGTTGCCGGCGAGATAACGGCTGCGATCCGTACGCTCGCCACCGGAGCTGGCATCGAGCGCGACAATGGCGCCGAGCTCATCGTGGTAGCGCTGGTCGAGGCGCTCGGACCTGAAGATCTCCGCCAGCCGCGTGCGCGTTTGCATGGCCAGGTCGAGAGGTTGCGGATACTCCTCGACATAGCGTTCGTACACGCGGACCGCCTCGTTGACCACCTCCGCTTCATCGTAGAGTTCGCCGGCAGTCAACAGCGCTTCCCGACTCAGTACCGGGTCCGTCGCTTCGGCGGCGATACGTTCATGCTCCGCCGCTGAACGTTCTATCTGTCCGTCCTCCCGGTAAATGTGCGCCAGTTGCTTCGTCGCTTCACTGTTCAGCTCATGGTCCGGATGGCTGACACGGAATTCCTCGAGTACGCCGGATGCCAGCGCCCAGTCCTGCACTTTGATCAAAGCCGCGGCGGCATCGTACTCGGCCGCTGTGCGTATCGTCGATGTCGGCGCGAGCGCCTTGATCCTCAGGAAATGTGTTGCCGCCTGTCGATAATCTTCGAGCAGGTTCGCCTGCTCGCCCTGTTTGTAGATCGCGGCGGCGAGGCCGTCGATGACAGCCGGTCGCGTCTCGTCATCCTCGGGTGTCAGCGCCAGCACATTGGTATAGGCATTCTCGGCGTCCGGATACTCGGTAAGGTCAATGGACGAATTTGCAACCACGGCCCACGCCGATCGCAGCAGGCCAGCTTCGGTATCCGGGTAGCGCTCGATCAGCTTGTGCGCTGATTCGATGGCCAACGGCAGGTCTTTCATTACGTAAAGGTCATCCGCTGCACTGCCCAATACCACCGGTGCCTGTTCGTGTTCCGGGAATGTGTCCGCAAAGCGCAGTGAACTGTCAACGGTCTGCTGCTTCACATCGAGGACACGTGCGCCAGTGGCGCGATCGAGATTTTCGCGGTGCGCGTACACGGCCGCGTAGCCGGCGGCGGATGATTTCTCATGAGGATCATACGCATACGCCGTGCGCTCGTATTCTGTCGCGGCCACGCCAAAGTCCTCGTTTTCGAGCAACAAATCGGCAAGCTGGTAATTGATATTGGGCGATTCCGCATCCGCCGGGAACGATCCAAGGAACTGCCGGTACCAGCGCAGAGCTTCGCTGTAGTTCGTCGGTTTCTCGTCCATGAACGCCGGTTCCTGGTACAGCGCATGGTAGTGGCCGGCGAGATCCGTCAGGTTCTGCTTCAGGAAACCGGTGACCTCTGGCGACGATTCGATATCGAAGAAGCGCCAGTACTCGGCGTCAATTGCGTACCGCGACGCGAAGTCCTTTTTCGCGTCAACAACGAGCCTCGGGAAACCGGCCTCGGCGTAGATATCCACGACACGCATGCCGAAGTGCGGCGACACCTTGTGGTAGGGATTCAGGTTGACGAAAGATTTATAGACGGATGCCGCGTCGTCATAGCGCAACTTGCCGAAGTAGAACTCGGCGAGGTTACCGTAGATCTTGTCGGCGTAACTGCGATGACCGTTAGCGGCGAAGTAGTCGTCCAGAACGTCGGGGCCACCGATGTTCGAGAAACTCAGGCTGACAACGCGGAATGTATCCGCGAGGCGATGTTCGTCGTCTTCGTCGTATTCCTCGTCGAAGTCGAAACCGATGGAGAGCCGGTAATCCAGCATCGCTATGTAGTTGTGCAGCGCTTTCTCGTACATCTGCTGCTTGTACAGCGACCAGCCGAGCTTATAGAGCCCCAGCTCGTAGTAATCCGATGAAGCGCCCAAACCAATGATCGCGCCATAAGCGTCTTCAGCGTCGAAGAAACGCTTGCGCACGAAGAAGTACTCGCCACGCCGGAAATAGACTTCATCCAGGTATCGCGAATAAGGGTACTCGGCAATAAAGCGATCCGTGACTTCCATCGCCTTGTCAGGATCCCCTGTCTCATCGTAAGCGCGCGACAACTGGTACAGGACCTGGTCGTTGCGCTCGTAGTCAGGGTAATGATCGAGAATGTCCCAGTACGTCTTGATGGCTTCGCGCGGTCCGACCGGCACATCGACCGTAGCCTCGCCCGGAAGCAGGGGATCGACGTCTGATGATTGTGCCAGCAGCACCTCGCGCTGCGATGCACGCTCCTCGAATTTTTCATCCGACTCCTGGTCGGGTGAGTCGCCGCTGTCCTTGCGCTCAGCAACAATCTGCTGTGTCCGGTTTGCAGCGTCTGGGGCGGCCAATTCGGTAATGTCATCGCTGCCCATGACACCGTACGCCTGTTCTATCTGCAGGTCGGCGAGGCGCCGCATCGCTTCCGGAGTTCTTGCGCTTTCGGATGTTTCCTCGAGATATCGGCGGTAGCTATCGGCCGCACGCTCCAGGCTATCGGCAACTTGAATATCGTCAACGTCGGCCGGCACACTTTCGAGCTGACTCAAGGTATCCGCCTGTTCGCCCGGCGTTGCGCACGCAAGCAGTCCGACGCAGGACAAACCAACAAGGATGTTTCGCAAATGCGTCAT
>CAYTNO010000144.1:0-5819 GCA_964439125.1 uncultured Woeseiaceae bacterium
GACGACGAATAAGATAAACGAAAGATAGGGTAAGAACGGCGGGCCTGGCCCGCCGTTTTTTTTGCGGAGCGCGGGATCGAACATCGCTCATGGCGTTGTAGCGCTCGTCGCCTCCAGGAGCGCCGACAAGTCATTCGACGTCATGAAACGGCCTTTCGTGACGACAGCGGAAACCGAACGCGTATTGGCAATGTTCTCGAGCGGGTTGGCATCCAGCAAGACCAGGTCGGCAACGCGGCCGACATCGATGGTCCCCATCTTATTTTGCAGCGAGAAGTACTCCGCGGGACGAACAGTCGCCGCCTTTAGCGCATCCAGCGGTGAAAGTCCGGCCTGCACCAGGAACTCGAGCTCCGAGTGAAGGCTGAAGCCGGGAACGGAGAGAAAGATCGGCGTATCGGTACCCGCGCCAATAGGAACGCCGGCGGCATGCATGCGCTTGACCAGGAACAGGCTCCACTCGGCGAATCGATTGAACTCCTCGCTCGGATTGGTGGCGAGTTGCTCCGCCGATACCGCCCAGTCCTGCCGAACTTCATTCGGTATGCGTGCAAGCGCGTCCTGCCAGTCGCCCTTGCGGAATGGCGGCGCCAGGTTAAACGAGTTCTGGCGCAGGGTCGGCACCATCATTGTGGAGACCAGCGCGCCGATGGTTCTGTCACAGCGCTCCTCGTCGTAGTTTTCGATAGCCGGCAGGCGTTGCAGGCTGTGTAGCGACGAGCGCAGTTCGAAGCCGGACAATCCTTCCGGGTTTTTCAGTCGCTCGAGTCGCGTTTCGTGAAGCTCGGCCGAATTGCTGGCGCAGTCCATTTCAATATTTCGCAAGTGCTCGATCGAGTCAACGGACGGGCCGGCGATACTCGCACGCATCGAGAGCGGAACGTGCGAGTCGATCGGCAGCGCCAGTTCATTGGCTGTCTCGACCATCGCCTGGAACACATCCGGGCTGACCATCTCGTAGACCTTGATGAAGTCGACACCCTGCCCCTTCAGGTTCGCTATCGTTTCACGCGCCTGCTGCGGCGTCGCGTTCTGCACGCCGATTTCCGGGCGGTCGTTGCCGTCGTAAACGACGAAACGGCCGTCCAGCAGCGGTCCAGCGAAGAAAACCCGTGGAGCAATCGCGCTCTCTGCACGCATTGCCTCGACGACGGGCAGAACTTCACGCATCAGCCCGCCGGTGTCGCGGACGCTGGTGATTCCGTACGACAGAAACAATGCCGGCATCGTTTCATCGAAGCGGTCGTCGTAGGTCAGGTGGACGTGAAAATCCCAGAGCCCCGGGATGAGGTACTTGCCAGTGCCATCGATGTTCTTCGAGACGGATATCTTTTCATCGGCCGGCCGTACGGCGATGATTTCGTCGCCGTCGAAGACGACCGTCTGATTCTCTCGCACGCCGTTGACAGCGTCGATCACGGTAACGTTGGTGATCGCCGTACCAGTCGGTCTGTCCTGGCAGGCTGTCAGCAGCGCCAGGATCAGGAACACAGTTAGCCCGACTCTGCCGATAAAATTGGCGTTTGGCCGCGTCAACGGCACGTTTTGATAGTCCTCCGTGAGATCAGTCATGAGCTCTGTTCCATGCCGCGCTGTCGGAAGCCGCTTTTGGTTGGGAACTCAGCCAGCTGACTTTCGTCGTAGATATCTATTTCGCTCATGGTCCCGAGGTTTCCTTCGCTTCGGCACGAATCGCAAAGGTATCAGAACCTGCGGAGGGAATAACAAAAGATAAGCCCCAAATGGGATGGGCTTTTAGGCCGCAGCGCCGGCGATCTTTACGAGCAATGCCATGAAATCGTCGGCTGACATCGCGGGGCTGCAAATGTATCCCTGAATATGATCGCAATTATGGCGTCGCAAAAACTCGAGTTGTTCCCTGGTTTCCACGCCTTCAGCAACAACATTCAGGCCCAGTTGATGGGACATGGCCAGAATAGCTGCACAGATCGCCGCATCATCAGCATCCTTATGGAGGTCCTTTACAAAGGAGCGGTCGATCTTAATCGTATCGATAGGAAAGCGTTTCAGGTAACTCAGTGACGAGTATCCAGTACCAAAGTCGTCGATGGATAGGGAAATCCCTGCTTCCTTCAAGACCTTAAGTTCAACAAGCGTCTTTTCGACATCTTGCAAAAGGACGCTTTCGGTAATTTCCAATTCCAGAAATTTCGTGTCAATGCCGGCATCTACTACCGCCTCATGGACGTCCTTAACAAGGCCGCCATCACGGAACTGAAGGCTGGAGATGTTGACAGATACCGGTACAGCTCCAACAGGTGATGTGGACCACACCTTCACTTGCTTGCAGGCCTCGCGAAGAACATATCGACCAATCGATACGATCAGTCCGGTCTCCTCTGCAACCGGCACAAAATCATCGGGAGCAATCGCACCTCTTGTGGGGTGATGCCAGCGCAACAGCGCCTCTGCGCCTACCAATCGAAACGAATCCGCATCGACTTTCGGCTGGAAATAGACTTCGAATTGTTCTTCGTCAATTGCCGTCCGAATCAGATTTTCAAGGTCGAGCCTATGCAACGACTTGGTACGCATCGTCTCAGAGTAAAATTTAAAGTTATTTCGGCCGACGTTTTTCGCGCGATACATTGCCGAGTCGGCGTTCATCAGCAACTCTTCGCCGGTTTTGCCGTCCTGTGGATAGACGGCTATACCAATACTCGGCGTTACGACGAACTGGTGTCCGGCACAGGTAAATGGAGGGGATAGAGCATCGATGATCCGATTGGCAACCACGGCAACCGAATCTTCCGAATCGATGCCGTACAGTTTGATAACAAATTCGTCGCCACCGAGGCGCGCGAGTTTTATGTTTCCACTTGCTACGGAATCAAAGTGGGCAACTGAATCCGTGGACCGAGTGCACTTGGCCAACCTGTGAGCGACATCTTTGAGCAACTCGTCACCAATGGTATGTCCAAGTGTGTCGTTGATACGCTTGAATCGGTCGAGATCGACGAATAAAACGGCGAATTTCTTACTATCCCGTTTCGCGATTCCAATGGTTCGCTCCAGACTCTGACTGAAGAATTCTCGGTTGGGCAGTTCCGTTAATTCATCGTAGTACGCAAGATTGTAAATTTTCGCCTCGGCACTCTTGCGCTCGGTGATGTCTCGAACGATCGCAAGAACGGTGTTCTTGTCGCGAGTAACAAACCGGGTTTCCAGGTGGATACCAAGTGCTTCAAGAACGTGCTCATACACTTGCGGTTTTCCCGTCTCAAGCGCTTTCCTTATGCACGCAAGAGCCCCGTCATCGTTTTCACAGGGATAGAAATGGATTTCCGATGCGGTCGACAACGCTTTGAGTTGCAGAGTATGGGTCGCGTCCGGACCACTCAATCCATTCTGAACTTCCCCGTCTTCATTGACGACGAATATGAGGTCAGGAATAGCACGAATTAGTCCAGTGAGGTCGCTAAGTGATCGGGCAGTTGTTAGTGCGTATCTAATGCGATGTGGGAGAACAGGCAGCGAGACCGGTCTGAATATGATGTCAGTGGCACCAATACGATAGGCATGCTCTACAGTATCTTCGTCGTCCCTCTCGGTGACCATGAAGATCGGTGTCTCCTGTCCGGACTCCATTTTTCTTATCGACTCACATACGTCGAATCCATTCGGATCTGTCGATTGAATGTCCAAAAGTATGGCATCCGGCTGGGTCTTCGCGAATAAGTCCAACGCAGACTTACCGTCTTCAGCGGACACGATGTGGAACCCGAATTCGCTCAGAACGCTCCAGATCAATTTCTGCTGATTAGCGTCATCGGCCGCGACCAGAACGAGCGGTTTTCGCATTTTTTGTGTATTGACTGACATGCCGCCGATTTTTGCGCCATTACCCACAGTAAGTTCTTGTAATAAAACAGAATAAGGTTAGAGCTTCAGTGAGTCCGCGACAGCGGTCACAGATAGAGCAAGACAATCCAGATACTGCGATCGGATAGTCAGCGAATGTATGACTTATCGGCGGAGAGAGTGAGTCATGAGCGGACGATGCTCTGAACTCTTAGTCGATTGCGCCGTGCCGACAAGATTGCAAACGGCAAATTGCTGAGCAATAGTTCCGGCTGGGAACCGTAACCGGGGAATTCAATGACAGCCAGATCCGCCAGACTTCTTCTCGCGCTTGTAGTTTGCCTGCCGCTTCAGGCGATACTTGCCGGGCAGCTCGACGATATCGTCAACTACCGGGAGTACTCGGCAACACTGTCGAGTGCCGGGCAGCCGGACGCGGATCAGCTGGAATACTTGCGTGATGCGGGATTCGAGCGTGTTGTATTCCTCGCCTTCAGTGATCATCAGGGCTCCATTCCCAATGAAGACCGGATCGTGAAGGACCTCGGCATGGACTATGTCCACATCCCGGTCGAATGGGACGCGCCGTCGTGGAGTGACTTTTATGCCTTTGCCGGCGCGATGCAGCGCGAACCCGATAAGAAAACCGTGGTGCATTGCCAGGTGAACTTTCGGGCTTCTGCGTTCAGCTTTCTGTATCGCGTGCTCTACGAGGGTGTGCCAATGGATCAGGCCAAGGAAGACATGAACACCGTGTGGGTGCCTAACGATACCTGGAGAAGTCTGATTTTCAACACCCTCGAAGAAAACGACGTTTCACCGCATTGCGACACATGCCTTTGGGAACACGATTAAGCGACCCTGGAAGCCCTACTAAAAAGGGCAGCCGAAGCTGCCCTTACCCGCAATCATTTTTTGTGTGTTACTCGTCGTCGTCTTCTTCTGTGTCGTGATAGTGCCCGACGTCCGTCTCGGCTTCGTCTATCAGACTCTGGTATTCAGAAACTAATGCGCCTGCAGCTTCTTCGCCGCCTTCCTGCTCGACTAGCGCCGTCCGCCATTTGATATTGTCTGCTGAACGGTACCACTCAAGATCGGCCATACCGCCTTCCAATCGCCATACGAAGAGCGCATCCCACTCGCCCGTCTGGTAGTGAATCACCCCGAGTGGATCCGGCGTACCGGCTGCCACACCGGCTGGCACGAAATGGTCAGCAATGATCTCCATTGCGCGCTCGCGTTTACCAGTTTTGAATTTGACATGCGTGACACTGACGTATTTCGCGTCGTCACCCTGCGTGACCGGACCTTCATCGTCTTGCGCTGACGCCGGAACTGCGAAAATCATGAGTGCCGCAGCTACGGCGAGCACCTTACCCCATTTAATTATTATCATCGTGTAACCCCTGTTTCGTTATTAGTTGTATTGCGGGACGCTACAGCATAGGCAGTTACAGCAGATACACAAATCAGGAAGTCTGCGGCTATTCCTGCGGTCTTCCCAGTTAGGTGGGAATTGACCAGGGAATCCGTCAGCTGTTATCCGTGAACAACGCACGAACCTGCCACTTTTCAGGGCAGCATACAGCCGCATTACTAATTATCGATTTCAACTGCCCCGATATCGCCGAGCAGATCCGCAGGCCTGGGATTACCCAGCTGATCAATGTCCAGTGGATTAACGCCGAGAGTCGTCTCAGCAAGACGTACCGTGATGCCATTAAAATTGCTATCGCCGAGACCAAAAAGTAACGTCCAAACATCGTCGTTCATCAGTGCCGGCCCCAAGTTGGAAATCTGGTCCACGTTGACTTCGGCAATCTCGTTCGCAAGCACCAAATCGAGATGATGCCAAAACTCGATATAAGCATGGTTATATTCAAATTGAGGCCATGTTTGTGCGGGACCGCACCAGAACGCCTGTTCTATGGTGTCTATAGTGACGTTGTTGCAATTTTCATATTGCTGAGATCCCGACACATCCGGATCAATATCTG
>CAYTNO010000145.1:0-5807 GCA_964439125.1 uncultured Woeseiaceae bacterium
TTCTGTTATTGCGCTCGATATCGAAACAGGCGAGGAGGAATGGGTTTTCCAGGGGTTGGCAGGCGATATCTGGAACGTGGCGTGCCATCTCGGCGGTGCAAATTGTCCGGATAATGCGGGGCCGGACTTCGATTTTGGAGGCGCCATTACGCTGACTCAGGACAAAACTGGCAAGGACATTATTGTCGCCGGGCAGAAATCCGGACACCTCTACGCACTTGACCCCGAAAACGATGGCGCGCTTATCTGGCAGCAGCGATTGAGCATGGGAACATCTAATGGCGGAATTCATTGGGGTGTTGCAACAGACGGGGACACGATATGGGCTGCAGTTGCCGACCCCCCACGACAGCGAGAAGGCTACGTCCCCAGACCTGGGGTCTACGCTGTGAATATTGATGACGGTGAGCCCGTTTGGTCGCTGCCTGTTAGTCGAGGCTGCGCATTCGATCCTGCCGATGCGCCGCGCGTCGGGCTGGCTGCCATGCGCGATGCCGGGCCGCGCAATCCCTGGCCGGATTGTTCCTTTTACTACGGCCATTCAGCCGCGCCTCTATATGCTAACGGTGTTCTCTACGCAGGCGCTCTGGATGGGAAGCTGCGAATTATCGACGCACAGAGCGGTAAGCAGCTGAAAGTCATAGATACGAAACGTCGTTACGATGCCGACAATGGTCTTGAAGGCCACGGTGGCGCAATCGATCTGTCGGGTGTTGTTGTCGATGCTAAGCGCTTGTTTGTGTATTCCGGTTACGGCATGTTCGGCCAGATGCCGGGCAACGTGTTGCTTGCTTACGAGCTAGACGACTAAACTGTCGCAACAATAAAAAGTGGGAAAACCATGAAGAAGCGCAGCTTTACGATCGATTCGCTGGTCCTGATCTCCTCGTTCATTGTCGTCGCCCAGCTGCTGTCATACGTGATCTCGCATGGCGAATTTGATCGCGAACCGTCCCCGAGCCAGCCAGATCGTATGATGGTTGTTGCGGGTACGTTTGCGCCGGTCTCCGACGTCGATGCTGTCACCCTGCCTCCGTGGCATTTCCTGATGGCTCTTACGAAAGGCCTCGCTGACGCGCAAGACATTATTTTCCTGATTTTTCTCGTTGGTGGAGTCATAGAAGTGCTGCGGCGCAGCGGGGCGATCGATGCTGCACTGCATCGCGCAGTCGCGCATCTCGGGCACAGTCCCTGGATACTGATTCTCGGCTGCTTCACCATGTTCGCTGTAGGCTCATACACCATCGGTATGGGCGAGGAATACGTGCCGTTGGTACCCATCATTGTCACGATGAGTCTGGCGATGCGCATGGATGCCGTCGTTGCGATGGGCATGGTCTGGGTTCCCTACGGCATCGGTTGGGGATGTGCGGGCATCAATCCATTCGGTGTGATGATCGCTCAAACCATTGCCGGTGTGCCACTCACATCGGGCTGGGAGGCCCGAATTGTAATGATGGTGGCGTTCCTGGCCATTGGCTTTCATCATCTCATTCGCTACGCCCACATGGTTCAAAAAGATCCTTCCACCAGCTTCGTCGCACATGTTGATTACAGCAAGGGTTTCGAAACGCCAGGCGATATCAGTCTCACGGGTTCGCGTATCGCAATATTAATGGTGTTTGTTGGGGGTCTGATCGCTTTCGTTTACGGCGCATCAAACCACCATTGGTACATCGCTGAACTGAACGCGATCTTTCTTGCTATTGGTATTCTGGCAGCTCTGATTTCACGCATTCCAGCTGGCGAGACCAGCCGCGTGTTTCTCGAAGGTTGTGCGAAGATGACGGCACCTGCGCTGATCGTCGGCTTTGCTCGAACTATCGCGGTCGTACTCGAAGACGGTCAGATCATCGACACAATCGTGTTTTCGATCGCCGGGCTTCTCGAGGGCATGCCTCCGGAGGTGTCGGCAGTCGGCATGCTTGTTGTTCAGACGGTCACGAACTTCTTCATTCCGTCGGGAAGCGGTCAGGCGTTCGTAACAATGCCCATCATGTCACCGCTTGCTACATTGACTGACGTGCCACAGCAAACCGCCGTTCTCGCCTACCAATTTGGCGATGGATTCACCAATATGATTGTTCCTACCAGCGCGTTGGTCATGGGCGCACTGGCGCTGGGCAGGGTTCCGTATACGGCCTGGGTACGATTTGTCGGGCCGTTGCTGATCAAGATATTCGCGCTGGCTGTCGTATTCCTGGTCTTGTCCATCCACATCGGTGATGCGGTCGGCTTTACCAGTTCTTAAGCCAGCTGTAGCAGAAACTACGCCTGCTGGTACCAAATGACGCCATCGGCATCGCGCTCTGTCCGTATCTTGTTGTCCTGGACGAGATAATTGAGATGAGAAATGGACTCGCCAGTCGCCATGATCATGTTGCGATTCGTAATTCGGCCTTTGAACAAGGCAGGGAACACGTCGACAGCGCGGCGCGGTTCATCGCAATAGGTGAGCAAAGCGTCGAGTCCGTCCAGATGCTCCTTGATCAACGCATCCAGTCTGTCGTGCGCGCCGCGAAACGGTTTGCCATGTGACGGCAGGACGAGGACGTCTTCGGGCAGGCGCGTCTTGAGCATTCGCAACGACTGCAACCAATCATGCAGGGGATTCGCTTCTGGCTCAGTTGGATACACGCTGACGTTTGACGAAATCGTCGGCAATATCTGGTCGCCCGAGATGAACAGGTTTCGCTCGGCGTCAAACAGGCACGCATGCTCCAGCGAATGGCCACGACCGACGACTATTTCCCAGCGATGGCCTGCAAACGTGAGCTGATCACCATCCTTGATCCGTTTATACGCTTCGGGAAGTGGTGCAACGTACTTACCGAACATGCCAAACATTTTCTTGTAACTGCCGAGCGCATCATCCGGAAACCCGGCCGCCTTGTAAAAATGAATGCCTTCGTCGGGTGCAATTCGGCCGTGATCGGCGACAAGTATGCGGCACAGCAAATACTCGTCACGGGTCATCCAGAGGTCTGCGCCGTATTCATCAGTCAGCCATCCAGCGCAACCAACGTGGTCGGGGTGCAGGTGAGTGACGACGACATGCTTGAGCGGTTTGTCGTCCATCAGACCAGCAATCGTCTTCCTCCAGATGCCTTGACTGTCGTCGTTGCGTATACCCGAGTCAACAATTACCCAGCTATCACTGTCTTCAAGAAGCCAAAGATTGATATGTGCCAGCTCGAACGGCAGCGGCATGCGCAGCCAATGGACCCCAGCGGCAATGGGTAAGGATTCTCCCAATTCCGGCGTTGCATCGAACTCATAGCTGATCGTCATTCGCGCATGATCTCACGAGCAGGTCTTTTTAGGCGGAATTGATCCGTAAAGACCTGTAGGATGCCGCCCCAATAAGTCCCTTCAACAATAAACTACGGAAATGCTGAAATTGAAACTCCCGCCATACCCCAAACAGAAATCCGGTCGACTGCGCCTTGTACCAGCACTGCTGGCAACAGCAGCTTTGCAATACTCGAGTAGCGCGATTGCCGAGGACGGCGAATCCGGGTCTGCAGCTGGCAACCTCATTGATGAGATCGTCGTAACGGTGCAAAAGCGAAGTCAGGTGATTCAGGATATACCGGCGGCCATCACCGCAATCGATAGCAGTACGTTGGACGTTCGCGGCGTAACGACGCTGGCAGATATCCAGAACCTGGTTCCTTCAGTTCGGCTACAAAAGGAATCGGCATCGACGGAGATATATATTCGCGGTGTGGGATCAACGCTCGATGTACCGATGATCGAGCCGCCGAATGCGTACAACATCAATGGGGTCTATGTTCCTCGCGAAGTCACATCGGCAACGCTCGTAGATGTTGAACGCATCGAAGTACTGCCTGGCCCGCAGGGGACTTTGTACGGGCGCGGCGCGATCGGAGGCGTTGTCAATACGATTACCCGCCGTCCGACAGACAAGTTTGAGACGATAGTGACTGTCGAAGCGGGCAACTATTCGCACCTCCGCGCGACGGTTACTCAGAATATTCCTGTTAGCGAAAATTTTCGCTTGCGAGGCTCGTTGAGCTATCTCGAACGTGATGGATACCTCAAAAGTGGCGCTGACTCTGCCGACGACCTTGCCGGTTTTCTCGCACTCGAAATGACGCCACGCGATGATCTGAATATTCATCTTTGGAGCCACCTGGAAAATCGTGAAGGCTACTCAGCGAACCTGTTGAGCAAGGGGCAGGTAGGCAGTCCCCGCAGCCAGGCATTTCCCAATAGCGACCCCTGGGATGATCGGCTCGAAGGTGACCTGGCGTCTTTCGCGACGTTGGGTCCGATCGATGCGCAGTATCGAAAGTGGGATACCGTTCTTGTTGGTGCCGAGGTGAACTGGCAAATCAGTGACAAGCTGTCATTGACCTATGTGCCGTCCTATCTCAATTTTGACTGGCATCAGGAATACTGGCTGACTCACAAGGACGGAGATTTCAACGAAGAGATCGATCAACAAACCAATGAACTGAGGCTCTCCTACGATGACGGTAGTGCCGTCACATGGCTGGCGGGTCTCTATGACTACCGCATCGAAACGAACGGGCAGCTGTTCATACAGTTCGGGCCGGATGAGTTGTTCCCGGGTTCGCCAGCGGGGCTTTGGCTCGACGCAAGCGATGTTCGCGACCACGAACTGAAAGGCAACGCGCTGTTCGGCGAGGTGAACTGGGCGATCAGCGAACGCACGCGCCTTGTTGCGGGCGGTCGGCTATCGAGCGATGATCGAGACGGCTTTGGGTTTCAACCAGGCATCGTAACCGAGCCTTCTGTAAGCGCCGATCCTGTCGCCTTGTTTACTGGCGTCGCGCCGCCCACGTGGTCGAACAGCGAGAGCTGGGACCACGTCGACTGGAAGCTCGGCATTGATTTTGATGCGAGTGACGAGTCAATGCTGTACGCGGCAATACAGACTGGTTTTCAACCTGGCACGTTTGATGTGTTTCCCGACACGACGACGGAAGAGTCCGAGTTGTTGGCATTCACCGTTGGTGCAAAGAATCACTTTCTCAATGGCCGTCTGTTGCTGAACAATGAGATTTTCTACTACGTCTTCAACAATCTTCTGACACAGTCTTTTGACGCAGCGACCGGAACGAATCGCCTGTCAAATGCTGACGTCATCATCTATGGAGATCAGCTCGATCTCGCGTACGAACCCGATAGCATGAACAATACGCGCTTCACGTTGTCACTCGGATACTTGCATGCCCGCTACGACGACTTCCTGGTCGATTCACTGGACGTTTTCAACAATGGTCAGCTACAAAACGCACCGGACTGGACGACGACACTTGGCATTTTTCGGGCGTGGGAAATACAGGCCGGCGCGTCCATAGAGGCAAGTATCAGCTCTCGATATGAGAGTGGATTCTGGGGCGACTTTTCACATTCCTCCGGTCTCTATCAGGACAGCTACACTAAGACGGACATGACGGTGACCTATCGTCCGTCAGGGCGTAACTGGTCGCTGGGACTGTGGGCGAAGAACCTCGAGAATCAGGATGTGCAAGCTGCCGCAGCAACGGGTAACCCATTTACAGACCCTGGCCCTGGCGCACCGTTCCTGGAAGCGCCGCGAACGATCGGGCTCCGATATACTCTGAATCTGGCTTCCGGCACGGATACGTACAGCCCCTAGGATACCGGTGTAGAGACAGCAAATGGTAAACGCCCTCCGCGATTTTCTAAGGCTCGAAACAGCCAGCGGCATGATTCTCATTGTTGCTTCTGTTGCGGCTATGGTCGTGGCCAATTCACCGCTGCAGGGGCTATACGCATCGCTCATTGAGTTG
>CAYTNO010000146.1:0-5770 GCA_964439125.1 uncultured Woeseiaceae bacterium
GTCATTGAGCTGCCGGATGATCGTTTCGGGATCTCGCTCAATGCGGCGCCGCCTCGCTCGCTGTTGCGCGCGCTCGCCAAAAAGCTGCTGTTCGCTGATGATGGCGACGTTCGCAGCGGGCAGTAGCACGCCATTTTCCAACGGCGCAATCGCAACAGCGATGCGCTGGTTGCTGGACGCAAATGACGCCCAGTCGTCCAACCGTGCCATGTCGAGACCACGGCCTGACAGCATTTCGTGTATTTGTTCTCGTCGACCGGCTGAATCGCTGGTGAACAAGACGCGTCCATCGAAAGTCTGCAGAAAATTAATCAGGGCGCCGGCAGCGTCCTCGTAGCGCCCTTCGATCTTCAGTGCGGGCGGCAGGCGCGTTGGCAAATTAGTGCTGCCCTGATTCTCGGCCAGGGATTGCGCAGAATAATTGACCAATGACGCCGCGCGAATCTGTTCAATGACTGACTCGGGTCGGCTGAACGTTTCATCGGGCGACAGAATCGGTCGCTCCGGATCGAGGCGGCAAAGCTGATAGCGCTCCTCAATCTCAGCCCACGCCTGCTGCAGAATCGACTCCACCGCATGCGGCGCGAATACGGCGCAGTCGCCTGGCAGGTAGTCGAGCAGCGTGGCGGTCGAATCAAAGAAAAGCGGCAGGTAGTACTCAATGCCGCCATGAGCGATGCCATCAGATATTTCACGGTACACACGTGATTTAGCAGGCTGCCCTTCAAAACGTTCCCGGTATCGTTCGCGAAAATCGCGAACAGCATCGGCATCAAGCGGGATCTCCCGAGCCGGTAGGATATCTACAGCGTCGATAACATCAGCCGAAAGCTGGTTTTCGGCAGAGAAGTATCGCAACGACTCAATGTCGTCGTCAAAGAAGTCGATACGGATTGGTCGTGATGACCCCATCGGGAATACATCAATAAGGGAGCCGCGTACCGCAAACTCCCCGTGCTCCGATACCTGCGGTACGCGTAAATAGCCCGCTGCCGCCAGCGAATCGATAAATGGCTCGCGTGGCAGGGTCTGACCGCTACGCATCGACAGAGAGCGCGCCGCAACGTAGTCGACAGGCGGCAGACGTTGCAACAGCGACGGTGCGGATGCGACGACGATTCCGGCCTGCTTCTTGCGCAGCGCCGCCAGAACGGACAAGCGATCGGAGATGATGTCCTGGTGCGGCGAGAAGCTATCCCAGGGCAGCGTTTCCCATTCGACGAAGTGCTGTACTTCGATATCATCGCCAACGAAGAAGCGGATCTCTGATTCGAGTTGATCTGCTTGCCGCGGATCTTCAGCAAGAACCAGTAACGGCACATCGATCTTCCTGGCTAATTCAGCCGCTGCGAGCGATGTGCTCGCTCCAATCAGGCGACCCAGTCCGTGCCGGTGGCCGGGCTGCGGCAATTGCAGCTTCGCAGGTATTAGCAGGGATTCGTGGGGCACAGTCAGGGTCGTTCGAAACTCGGCTCGCGATTATCACACAAGTAATTCCGCATAGCTGATCGCGCCCATGGGTTGCCGCGACAAAAAAACGCCCGGGCAGAGACCTGACCGGGCGTTCTTTGAATTGGATTTTTTGCTTTAGCGCTTAACGACGGCGTGAATTACACGGTCGTACTCGAAAAAGACAACAAATTCCTTGTACTCCCAGCGCGATATCGGCGGTTCGCCAACGGCGGCCTGCTTCGCGGTAGGTGCGCCGAATTTCGATTCAACGCTGGCTGTGGTTTCGCCACGGCTCGGCCGTGATGAACTTGCACCTGGCTCCGTCCCGTCCATCTGCAGCGTATCGGCGGCACTGAGGCCGACGGCGCCAAATAAGAGGGCAAGAACAGTTAATATTCGCAGCTTGGTCATCACGAGTCTCCATCGATTGGCTTCGACTATATCACTCCAAGTGTTGCCAAAAAACCATTGATCCCAAAGGTTTTTATTCTTTTTGGAAATTTGTGAATCGGATCACATTTTGAGGCTCGTTTAATGGCCGCAAAGGACATGGTCGAATGTGGTTTAATGCGTGGCGATGATCAGTTCAGTCGAATTATTCGTCGGGCTTCGCTACCTCCGGGCGAAGCGCCGTACACGATTTGTGTCATTTATCACGCTTATTTCACTCCTTGGCATCGCGCTGGGAGTGGCTGCGCTGATCGTCATCATGTCTGTTATGAATGGCTTTGAAGGCGAATTGCGGACGCGCCTGCTCAGCATGTCAGCGCATGGCTACGTTACCGGGTCTCGACAAATCACAGAAGATTGGCGGAGTCTGGTTGACGAGGTTGTTGCGGAGCCCGGTATCGCGGCGGCCGCACCGTTTGTCGAGATGGAAGGCATGATTCAGTCGGGTCGCGCGCTGGAAGCTGTGCTCGTCCACGGTGTTGACCCTGACCTGGAGCAGCAGCTCTCGGGTGCTCTGACCAACATGCTCGAGGGGAACCTTGACGTACTCCAACACGGCGAACGCAGCATTATTCTGGGCCGCCTGCTGGCGCTCAACCTTGGCGTTCGCATTGGCGATGGCGTCGTCTTACTGATTCCGAGGCCGGTCGGCGACGGTACACTGGAGCCCACGCTTGAACGATTTGTGTTGCGCGGCGTATTCGAAGCCGGGTTACAGGATCACGATGGTTTGCTGGCTCTGGTCAATGCGCGAGAGGCGGCCGCCATTATGGGGCTCGGCGACGAAATGTCGGCTGTACGTTTTCGAGCACAGGACGTCATGCAGGCACCGTTGCTTGCACGGAGCATCGCTGAACGCCTGGGCGAGGATGTCGTAAGCAGCGACTGGACCGTCGAGAACGCCAGTTACTTTCGCGCCATCCGGATCGAAAAAATGATGATGTCGTTGATCCTTTCGCTGATCATCGGTGTCGCAGCATTCAATATTGTTGCGAGCCTCGTCATGGTCGTCACCGACAAGACCAACGATATTGCGGTATTGCGTACGCTGGGAATGAGAGCAGCCGGAGTCGTGCGAGTGTTCTTCGTGCAAGGCGCGGTAATCGGTTGGGCCGGCGTATTCATCGGTGTATTGCTCGGTGTCGTTTTAGCTCTTAATGTGCCGGTCATTGTTCCATTTCTGGAGCAGACACTTGGGTTCCAGATCATGCCCGGTGATGTCTATTACGTGACGCGGATTCCGTCAGAGCTTGAGGCCGCCGATGTTATAACGATATCAGTCGCCGCATTCGTACTAACGTCGCTGGCAACGCTGTATCCGGCGCGTCGCGCCGCGCTGGTCAATCCGGCGGTCGCGTTGCGCTACGAGTGACACAATGAGCCGAAGCTTCGAATACTGGGTTGGTAGTCGTTATGTGCGCTCGCGTAGCAGCAACGGTTTCGTTTCACTTATTTCCGCGATCTCGATGTTGGGAATCGCAATTGCAGTAACAGTGCTGATTCTCGTGTTGTCAGTCGTCAACGGTTTCGAGCGCGAGCTAAAAGACAGGCTGCTTGCGATGACGGCGCATGCCAGCATCGAAAGTACCGACGGCAAAATGGCGGACTGGGAAGCGCTGGCCAAGGTAGCGGACGACAATCCCCGTGTTAGCGCAACAGCACCGTTTATTGAAGGGCAGGGTTTGCTCGTTTTTGGTGAGCAGCTCAGTGGCGTCGAGATACGCGGCATAGATCCTGTGGCTGAAGACGCCGTATCAGGTGTTGGCGATACGATGCTGGAGGGTGAGCTCGCGAGTCTGCAACCCGGTTCTTTCAATATTGTGCTCGGAGTCGAACTCGCCAAGGCGCTAAAAGTCGGCGTCGGTGAAAAAGTAACAGCAACGTTGGCGGAAGGCATTGTAACGCCAGCCGGCGTTGTGCCACGTACCAAGCGGTTTGTTGTGAGCGGCCTTTATCGCGTCGGCATGTACGAGTTCGATCGTCGCCTGGCATTCATTAATCTTGCTGATGCACAAAGACTGTACCGCAAGAAAGGCGTTGTGACGGGAGTACGGCTCGCGGTGACAGAGATCTATGAAGCCCCGGCAATCGTCCGCGAAGTTGCACTCGAGAACGGTTCGGTTGTCCTGGTGAGTGACTGGACGCGCCGTCATGTAAATTTCTTTCGCTCGATTCAGATTACGAAATCGATATTGTTCGTCATCTTGATGCTGGTCGTTGCGGTCGCCGCGTTCAACATCGTGTCGACGCTGGTTATGGTGGTTAAGGACAAGCAGCCGGATATTGCCATCATGCGTACGATTGGCGCTCGACCAATGAGCATTCTGAAAATATTCGTTACGCAGGGCAGTGTCATAGGTATTGTCGGAACTCTTGCGGGCGTGTTTTTTGGTGTCTTGCTTGCGACCAACCTGGAGAGCATTGTGGGCAGCTTCGAATCAGTATTCGGCATCAAGTTTCTTGCTGCTGACGTGTATTTCATTAGTGATCTGCCATCTGAGCTGCGTATTTCCGACGTGCTGCGTATAGCGGCTATCGCTCTTGCGCTGGCATTGGTGTCAACAGTTTATCCAGCATGGGTTGCAGCGCGCACAGCGCCGGCTGAGGCTTTACGTTATGACTGAGCAGAAGCAAACCGTACTCGAGTGCCGTAGTGTCGTGCGACGTTTTCGTGAGGGCGGTTCCGTGCTCGAAGTGTTGAGTGGTGTCGACCTGAAAATTGAGCCGGCGGAACGTGTCGCTATTATTGGTGCATCCGGGTCGGGGAAGACGACGCTGCTGCAGATAATGGGTGGCCTCGATGACCCAGACGAAGGGCAAGTGTTTATCGGTGGGCAGCTAATGCACGGTAGCAGCGAGGTATCCAAAGGCGACCTGAGAAATCGCTACATCGGTTTCGTCTACCAGTTTCATCACTTGCTGCCGGAATTTACTGCGCAGGAAAACGTCGCAATGCCGTTGCTGATTCGCCGTGAGACGAAAGCAGACGCGCTCAGGCAGGCGAAGGATTTGCTTACCCGCGTTGGTTTGGGGGAACGCCTGACGCATAAGCCGGGCGAATTATCCGGTGGAGAAAGGCAACGAGCGGCTGTCGCCCGCGCACTGATAACGCGGCCTCAACTGGTATTGGCGGATGAGCCGACAGGCAATCTCGATGCAGGCAATGGGGAGCAGGTGCTTAAACTGATGTTGGAACTTAACGAGGAGTTGCAAACCAGCCTTGTCATTGTGACGCACGATCAGTCAATCGCTGCGCGCATGGATCGCATTCTGGTTTTGGAAGACGGCAAACTTCGAAGTTAGTGCTCGAATCTAGGACCGTTCTTTTCGTTTCCGGGTCTTGTAATTCGACACGGATCTCCTCCATAACGCGTCAAGGCTGATGAAGCCCAGTAGTGCGGCGATCGATCCGACGAGCACACTGCCGAGCAACATCGGTTGCCAAATCGATACGAACGTATGCGTTACCCACTGAATCGAGATCTCAAATTCAGGCGGCCCGGAATCGATCGATAGCAAGCCGGCACCAATTTGGTATTCGAAATAGAAAAGCGGGCCCACCGTGAGCGGGTTGACGACAAACGTTGTTACAGACGCGACAGGGATATTGATTCGCAGCGCGAGTGCGGCCAGCGCAGCTGAAATGAAATGTCCCGGGAACGGTAGACAAGCGACAAACAGACCCAGGGAAAATGCGGGTACGACTGTCTTGCGCCGGATTCCCCAAAGGCGATGGTCATGCAGCATGTGGCGAAACGGCGTCATAAACCATCGTTCACTCAGCTCGTGGCGTTTGAACGCGAACTTCCTAAAAAATCGCCTTGGCATTGGCTACTTGTTCCGCTTCGATAGAGGTTGAGGATCTAAA
>CAYTNO010000147.1:0-5757 GCA_964439125.1 uncultured Woeseiaceae bacterium
TCCGAGCAAGCACACAAAAACAACTCAGGATATCGGTTCCACCGGCGATCGACGCAAGCTGCAGATTCTCGCCGATCGCGTTGTAGACATAGTCAAAGCTCTCTGGAGCCAGGGGCGACCCAGTTGAGAGCAACGCGCGCAAGTGCCGTAGATCAAATTCGTCCCTGGGTCGGACGCCTGCTTTCTCGAGCGCCGATATGTATTTTGCACTCGTGCCAAATACTGTCACTGCCTCTTGCTCCGCCATCGTCCAAAGCACGCGGCCCTCGTCAAAAAACGGCGAACCATCGAAGAGCACCAGCGTCGCGCCCGTAGCCAGTGCACTTACCAGCCAATTCCACATCATCCAGCCGCAGGTCGTGAAATAGAACAGTCGATCCCGGTCTGAGATATCCGTGTGCAAGACATGCTCTTTGAGATGCTGCAGCAAGGACCCGCCGTGTCCGTGAACAATGCACTTTGGTATGCCGGTGGTGCCCGATGAGTACATGACATACAAAGGGTGATCGAAATCGACCGGGACGAAACTCAGTTCCGAGCCAGCTATCGCGAATTCCCGCCACTCGACGGCATTGCTGACAGCCGACAGATCTTCGTTATCGCTGAGAAACGGCGAGATCACCGTTGTTGCAATGCTCGGAAGTTTTTCAACGATGCCTGCAACGACAGGCAACGAATCAATGCGCTTGCCGTTGTAATAATATCCGTTGGTGGCGAACAGAACCTTTGGCTCTATCTGTCCGAACCGATCAACGACACCATTGACGCCGAAATCCGGTGAACATGACGACCAGGTCGCTCCAAGGCTTGTCGTAGCCAGCATAGCAATGATGGCTTCAGGGCAATTTGGCAAAAAACCCGCGACGCGATCGCCCTCAACCACCCCGGATTTTCGCAATCCAGCCGCGACATCGGCGGCGGCCTGTCGCAACTGATCGAAACTCAGTTCGCGCCGAACGCCGTTCTCGCCAAAGAAAATGATGGCAGCGCGATCACCTTTATGGCGCAAGAGGTGGGCAGCGTAATTGAGCTTGCTGCCAGCGAACCAACCAGCGTCCATGATGTCATCCGGGCGTGACAAAGTCGTTCTTGCCGGGGTGTCAAACCGAACATCGCAAAACTCACAAAGTGATTCCCAGAATGCGGCGGATTCGTCGATCGACCATTGATAAAGGTCGTCGTATTTATCGAAGTCATGCTTGCGCATGAACCGATGCATTGCAGTTGCCTGGGCCTGCTCGGGGCTTGCTTGCCAGAGTACTCGGTTCGTGGACATCTCCGGCCCTGCGCTAGAACGGCACGCCGACAGACTTGCACAAGAACCTCATGAAAGGTTCCGCAGCTTTGAAAGACGACTCCACCTTGCGTTGAAACTGTGGGCTCAGGCAGTCGTCCCTTTTCACATTCTTTACCGCCATAAAACTCTTGCGTTTGATGTCGTCAATAAACTCATGATCTTTGTCGAAACCGCGCGGCGGTCGCGTCAGTGATTCTCCTCCGAGCTCGAAGTGTCGGGAAAACAACTTGTCGCCGGACGCCCGGCTCCACTCCGCTGGCTTAGCTATAATACGCTCGCGAACTCCACGAAGCGCAACCGGATCCGGACGCCACATACCTACACCTATGAATACCTTTTGCGGATCGATATGGACGTAGTAGCCTGGCGAATGAACGTCTTTCGCCTGCTCGTGGCGAAATTGAATTCCGATGTTAGTCTTGTATGGCGGCATGTTTTTCGAAAAGCGTGTATCTCGATAAACGCGCATCAACGAGCCACCCATGCGAGTCGGCTGAGCAACGAAATGCGGCGCTATCTCATGCAGTGGATCCTGCATTGACTGTATAAACCGCAGCGCGACATCAAGCACCTGCTCTTCGTAGCGGCTTTTGTTTTCCTTAAACCACTCGCGATTGTTGTTCGCGGCCAGGGCCTCCAGAAAGGCAAGCGTTTCCGGCGCGAATTTCGCGTAGCGCGGTACGGCTGTCACACCTATCCCTTGCCCGAATCAGCCTGCGGGTTCAGGAACATGTCCGACTCGTCCTCTCCCTCGCGTGGAGCCAGGCAGGTGAAGTCCTTTTCTACGAGTATGGTCAGCTTTTCGCCATCATCGAGAAATTGTTCACCCTCCATGGAGACCTGCTCTGTCGACGCCCAGGCCAGTGCCATCGCTTCGGGCACCCGAACTGTGATGACATGATCAGAAAATGACGCATCGGGTTGAACGCTGGCCGGGCTGCTCTCCAGCTCATAGCCGAACTCGTGTCCGGCGGGAAACTCCGTGCGAGCCTTCACAAGTCCGTCGGCGTGAAGTGAGTCAACCTCACCACGCGTAAGTCGCAGTCGTATTGAGTTATCGCGAATTCGAAGTTTCATATCGTATTGTCGTAATCGTTATGGAATGCGCATTAGATCACGATTGGGCGAGGTCTGGTAAAGCCTCATGGCCTTCAGGCAGCAGCAGCTTGCTACTACCTTCACAAAGCCCGCGCAGCCGAACCATTACCTGCCGTCGCATGGCAGGAGAATACCCGATGTACAGCCCAAACCGGCCATGAAAAAATCAAGCCGGTTTTTGCTATCTAATCAGCCATTACGTTTTCGGCTTGCGGGCCTTTTTCACCCTGGGTGACTTCCATTGAAACGCTTTGACCCTCTTTCAGGGTCTTGAAACCTTCCATCTGGATAGCGCTGTGATGGACAAATACGTCCGGACCACCTTCGCGCTCAATAAATCCAAACCCCTTATCATCGTTGAACCATTTAACGGTTCCTGTAACTCTTTCGCCTGACATATCTACCTCGTAACAAAAACGCCGCCCGAGAGCGGTTGCATCGCTTGCCTGGAAACCCCCAGCTCGTACACAGTTTACTCAACTTCTCACGCCAAGGCCAAAAATAGGTAAGATTGTCTCACCCGACCTTTCGCTCGTTATCAAAAATAGAGAATGATCGATAGCATAAATTCCGATTCTCAGAACCGCCAGGTCGCGACCTGGCTATTTGTGTGCTGTGGCCTTGTGTTCGCGATGGTCATCCTCGGCGGCGTTACACGTCTCACCGGCTCGGGTCTGTCCATGGTCGATTGGAAGCCGATTATGGGGTGGCTGCCTCCATTGAACGACGCGGAGTGGCAGCGGGCATTTGACATGTACAAACTCTCTCCGGAGTTTCTGAAGGTCAACGCACACATGGATGTGAATGCCTTCAAGGGAATCTTCTGGCTTGAATTTTTGCACCGTTTGCTTGGCCGCACGATCGGCATCGTCTTTGCCCTGCCTTTTATTTATTTCCTGGCAAAAGGCTACGTCGTCAGACGAGAGTGGCCGAAATACCTGTTGATGTTTGTGCTCGGCGGCCTGCAGGGCGTGCTCGGCTGGTACATGGTAAAGAGTGGCCTCATCGACAATCCGCACGTCAGTCAATATCGGCTGACAGCCCACCTGGTCGCGGCGATCCTGATTTACGCGTACATGTTCTGGGTGGGATTGTCGCTATTACATGCAAAGTCTGCCGAGCAGCATCACGCCTGGCGCGGCAGAACCGTTCTTCTCACCGCACTCATAGCACTGACGATTATTTCGGGCGGCTTTGTTGCCGGTCTCAAAGCAGGTGAAATCTACAACACGTTTCCGATGATGGGCAGCTACTGGATTCCGCCCGGCTTATTAGCGCTGGAACCTGTGTGGCGGAACCTGTTCGACAACATGACGACAGTGCAGTTTGATCACCGCATTCTGGCTATTTCGACATTTGTAGTTATCGCCGTCTTTTGGGCCAAGTCTCGAAAAGCCGAGCTCACAGCCCGATCACGCCCGGCCGTCAACGCGCTACTGGTTATGGCTACTCTGCAAGTAATGCTCGGAATATCGACGTTACTACTCAGCGTGCCTACCGTCTTAGCCGCCGCTCATCAGGCGGTGGCGTTGCTCCTTTTCACGGTCGCGCTATATTTAACACACAGTCTTCGGTAATTACCCATGTGCGACAATAGTCATTTCGGCCACCATTAATACCATGTCAACTGAATCAAATAATCCGCACGGCTACGAGCAGGTCTGTTTCGACGCTGAACTCATTCAGCGTTATGACGGTCGGGGTCCAAGGTACACGTCATACCCAACGGCGCTGCAATTCAACGAACAAGTGAATGAAGATGCCTATCGTGCCAACGCGTTGAAAAGTAACGCCAGCGGCGTGCCGCTGTCGCTATACGTGCATATCCCGTTTTGCCACACGCTTTGCTATTACTGCGGCTGCAACAAGATTGTCACGCACAACCAGGAGCGTGTAAAAAAATACCTCGACAATCTGTATCGAGAAATCGATATGCAGGCAGAGCTTTACGACAAAACTCGCAAAGTCGAGCAGCTGCACTTTGGCGGCGGTACGCCGACTTACCTGGATGAGGCACAACTACGCGATTTAATGCAGAAGCTCGGCAGCGCGTTCAATCTCGATGACCGTGATAGTCGCCAGTTTTCTATCGAGGTCGACCCGCGCACTGTGGACAGCGACGGCATTCGCTTGCTCAGTGAGTTGGGCTTTAACCGCCTTAGCCTGGGCATTCAGGACTTCGACCCCAAAGTGCAAAAGGCCGTCAACAGAATCCAGACAACGACTGAAGTTATTGCCTTAGTCGATACCGCGAGAGCCACCGGTTTCAAGTCGATTTCGTTTGACCTTATCTATGGTCTGCCGCATCAATCGGTTGACAGCTTTGATGCGACCCTCGACCAGGCTATAGAAATGCGCCCTGACCGCTTCGCCGTATATAACTACGCACATTTGCCACAGCGCTTCAAAGGGCAGCGCATGATTAACGCAGAAGACATTCCAGTGCCGGAGACCAAGCTGGACATCCTGCACCGCACGATCGATCGCCTCTCTGCCGCCGGCTATTTGTATATTGGCATGGATCATTTCGCGCTACCGGAAGATGAACTCGTAACGGCGCGTCGTGGTGGCACGTTGCAACGGAACTTCCAGGGCTACTCGACGCATCGAAACTGCGACCTGATTGGCGTTGGCGTTAGTTCGATCAGCAGCGTCGGTAACGTGTTTTCGCAAAACTCCGTAACAACGATGGAGTATGAGTCGCTGATTGAAGACGGAAAACTGCCCGTCCGGAAAGGTGTTGCTATTGACGATGATGACTTGCTACGAGCAGAAGTCATCCAGGCGCTGATGTGCTACGACGAGCTGGTCTTCGATGACTTCGATGCGCAGCATAATGTCGATTTTCGCGAGTATTTCGCCAATGAAATCAAACGGTTGAAGCCGCTGGCCGAAGATGACCTCATCACACTGGAAGCCGATGCAATTCGCATCAAGGCGAAAGGTCGACTGCTGCTGCGAAACATCGCGATGGTCTTCGATCGGCATATTAACGCCGCAGAAAACGACAATCGCTTCTCGCGAGCTATTTGATAACTAAAGTTGCGTTAGCCAGTTGTGCGTATCCGGTGCCTGCCCGTAGTGAATTTCCTGTAACGCCGAGCGAAGTTTGTCGGTATTTGGCCCGGGCCTACCGTCTCTGACAAGAATCTCCTTGCCGTTATAAACAAGGCAACCGACCGGTGCCAGGCACGCTGCGGTGCCAGACAAGGTAGCTTCGTAAGTCGGCACAGCCGCTAACAGCTCGTCGACCGTAAAATCACGCTCGCTGATCTTGTAGCCGAGGTCGGCCGCGAGTTTGAGAATCGAGTCACGAGTTACGCCATGCAAGAACATGTTGTTGAGCGGCTTCGTAATGACTT
>CAYTNO010000148.1:0-5687 GCA_964439125.1 uncultured Woeseiaceae bacterium
CCTTTGTTCAGGATCACCGCGACGCGACGCGAGATATCCAAGTTAAGTCACTGGCATTGTCAGATTAAATCCATCTGTTAAAGTTTGGGGAGGAATTTCGGCTGCTTTCGCGTCGCGCTGTTTGATGATCATCAAGCAAATGAAGGAATTATGTCCGAGCTTAAACGCTTGGAACGGCGGTAGAACCAGCAGATCGGTTTAATCTGACACTGCCCCACGACCCTATCAGAGAGAGCGTCCCATCACCTTGGATGCTACATGACACAATCGCAAATTGGGTGAAACGCGGCGACAACACAAAGGAGGCCTGACCGAAACGTCAGCTTTGCGAGCTTTCGTAGGCACCAATCTGCGCCATGGCTGCTTACACCCGCATCTACATCCGAGAACCGTATGTAACTCGAGTTTGCTTTGCATGGGAGCTGTTCACGAGCCAAAAAACTAAGCCATAGATCGGACAGCGATCCCAGTCTCAATATATACGAGGACCGCCAGGTAACTCTAGGTCAGTAACTATGACCTATAAGACTTATTATGTTAAATATGGCACGACGCGTCTGCCTAGTGTCAAAGCTAATCATCAGGACAAAGGTCGGATTGTGCAGACACAACCAATACCCTTGTAAGCTAGATTGAAGGTCCTGCGCGGCTCAGACGATAGCGCGTCATCCGGCTCGATCGTTCAGAACTATCGGCATGATTTGCGACACTTCCCATTCAAATTCGTTTACCGATCAGACACCGCACGCGCCTCCATTCCCGAAAGATGGCTATCGAATTCCGTTCGTGCCTCGGCGATGAGGTCACTCAAGCCATCACTATGTACCATTAGCACGGCATCCAATATACGTCGGCTGACACTGAGCGCGTAGCTAGAGTCGTTGATCAATGATGTGGCCATTTGCGACGTGATCTTGTTCTCACGGATCATCTGATCAAGCGTGCCGTTCTCGACGATGTTTTCGTTCCGAAGCGCCTCATAAAGTGTTTGCAGCTGTTCCTTGGAGCGCTCAGGGTCCTCGCGCATGCCAACGATGGCGCGCAAGATCCTGGCCACGCCGATCCGCATGGTGTCGTACTCTCTTCGCATCTCAGTGTGATCCGAGCGGCTGTATACCAGCAGATTCTTCTGCAGGTGCTTGACGTCTTTTACCGCCTGTACCCCATCACGAATTGCGCGTTTGAGGGCATCGAGAGCGACAGACTGTTCCGGCGCCAGAGCGGTCTCGCTCGAGCGGATTGCGAAGGCCTCGAACGCGTTATGAAGCTCCTTGATCTTGTTCGAATAGAGCAAGTCGATATTAACGTCAGCGGGCGGCCCGTAGTCCGCAACTACCTGTGCGGGGTCCTTACCCGCTCGGATCTCGTCCAGATTTAACCCTAGCCCTTCACAGATCACCCCAACGCAGTTCGAGAAGACGTGCACCGCCTCCGCTGCCAAAGTCTTGATTGCGGTATCTGGAAATTCCAGCGCCGCTTCATTGAGAAAATACGGCTCCGATACTTCGCGCTTCGGCTCTTTCGCCAGGCGCATCAACGCCTCGGTCAGTTTGCCGATAAACGGAATCATGATCGCCACGCCGATCACGTTGAAGACGGTGTGGAACGTCGCGAACTTGAGCGTGTAGTCATCTTCGGCGATGCCTACAAAAGCCGAGATGTTGTCCACGAAGACTGCAAGCTGGTTGATGAAGGCAATTGCGATGGCGGCCGTCGTCAGGTTGAAAACCAGATGCGCGAGCGCAAGCCGTTTGCCGTTCACGTCCGCACTTAACGAGCCAATCACCGCGGTGACGGTGGTGCCGACATTCGCGCCTATCGCGATGGCGAGACTGTTTTCGTAAGTGATTTGCCCGGCCGCCAGAGCAGTAATACTCAGGATCAGCGTCGCATGACTCGACTGCATGACGACTGTCGCAAACACACCGATCAGGGCGTATACAAGCACACCTGCGAAGCCCGTCATGGCGTACTGGGACAGGTCGAGACTTTCCTGAAACGTCGAGAATCCGGTCTTCATATAGTCAATGCCGAGGAACAGGAATCCGACGCCGGCAAGGACGTATCCCGCGCCCTTTAGTGCCTTCGCGTTCTGGAATACGAGAATAACGCCGAAGACAATCATCGGTAACGCGAAGGCTGCGATGTCGACCTTCAGGCCGACCCCGGCGACGAGCCAAGCACCGGTCGTTGTGCCGAGGTTGGAGCCGAAGATGATCCCGATACCTGCTGCCAGCGTGATCAGGCCGGAACTAAGGAAGGAAATCGTCAGCACGGAGACCAGTGAACTCGACTGCATCAGCGTCGTGCTGACCACGCCGAAGGCGAGGCTCTTGCCCAAGCTGTCGGTAGACGCTTTCAAGAATTTTTCCAGCACACCGCCCGAGAAGGCCCGGAATCCGTCCTCCAGTGCCATCATGCCGAAAAGGAAGATGGCGACCCCTGCTGCGATCTCCTTGAACTCCGGGCTCACCGCAAAACCCCAGAGCAGAATGGCAAAAATGGCAATCAGTAAGATATTGCGGGCCAACGGCGTCCTCCTCAGTTCTGTATTCTGGAGCTTAAACCACGCCGGAAACTGTTCAATCATCCGGGTGTCTGTCTCATCTCCACTCCTTGGTGGTTACGATGAGCCAGAAATCCTGCTTTATCAAATCGCCCTAATATGTCCCACAGTCGCTGACGTAAGACAAAGCCCCTTACTTCAGGTAATCCGGAAAGAGTTCCTTTGGCATGAATTTTTTTCTAATTTTGTTAGTCGTTATACTCCACGTAGGTCTTTTCAGCACTCTTAAGCCATTTAGACAGAACCACCCAATGGGGGCTCTCCAACCGACGGGTTCAAAAATTGGCAATAACAAACCCAAACTGAAGGGTCAGCGCCGACCCCCGCCGCCCCGGCCTCCGCCACCGCGGCCCCCACCGCCACGACCTCCGCCGCCGGACCGTCCACCAGCGCGCGCTCCCGAATAGGATCGGCTTGACGGCCGCGCGTGTGACGGTTGTGCCGATGGCCGGGACCTGGTGGTCGATGGCCTTGATTGATAGGACGGCGTAGCTGCGCGAGAGCGTTCAATCGAACGTTGATTAGCCCGTTCGCGCGATCTGTAGTCAGTTTCGACCTGCGGGGGTGTCCAGCTGCCAGATGGTGTTCGCGCCGGCGTGGTGGCCTTCGGTTGCGTACCAGTCGGGGTTCGCGATCCGAGCGAGGGTAGCGTCCCAGCTTGGGGAAGCCTTCCGGTACTTGTTCGATCACGGACCGGCAGACGCCCGGCACCTGGTTGGGCGCGCGGCGTCGTGCCTCCGGCACGCTGCAGGTCTTCGCGACGCGGCGCGGATGCCGATTTCCAGCTGCCGTCAAATCTTTGCCAGTCATTGCCAACCTTGCGATAGACGTTGCCGTCCCTGCCGGCGACGACATTGCCGCGACGACCGTCGACGACAAAGCCGCTGCCTTGGCTGCTGTCCCATTTCACACCCTTGCCGCCGGCCGCTGTCTGGCCACCCTTAATGCGCGCGTATTCAGAACCGCGCTGCACTGCGGCCGAGCCCCAACTGCCGTAAACGCTGCTGCCGCCGCGGGCCACGCCGCGGGCACCTAAGCGCGGATTGCTGGCCGCGACAAAGCCACGCGACCCTCCGGGCCCATGTACCTGCGCACCGCGCACATAGGTTCCGGTCCGCGGATTATAGGCGGACCGCGCCTCGATACCGCGATACGGTCCATAGGCGTAGCCATAGCGGCCAAATGTCCCGCGCGCCGGATTGTAGTAGGCGCCCGCACCATAGGTAACAGGACGCGGCCAGTACACCGGTCCGCCCGGGGTGGTGCCCCAGTACGGCGGATAATACCAGCCGCTGCCGTAGACGATGGCACCCCATGCCAGGAACGTCCACACATAGCCGGGCGTGTAACCGGTCCACACGTAATCCGGCCCGTCCTCCTTGACATAGACATATGTCACGTTGTGCGCCGGAGAGCTTGCGGGGATGTCGTAGATTTGCTCCGGCACTTCGCGCGCAACCTCCCAAGGTCCTTCCGGACTATCGCTCACGAACCAAATGCCGTCGGCCACCAGGAAGTACTGATCTGCGACCTGGATCACCTGCCAGGCTGTGTTCACAGCGTATTGGAGCGCTGTTCCTTCGATGGGTTCGAATTTCGGATCACCGTCGTAAGCGACCTCGGGCGCTTCGATTGCGGATATTTCGAGACGCGCCAATTCAGGGATCGACGCGCGCAGACGTGCCTCGCTGGCCTCCGACGTACCCGGAACCGAGGCGCGAACCGAATAATAAGGTGCGTTCACTGGGATGTTCTGAAAATCACCCGGCAGATCGGGTGTGGCAAAGGTCCACGGTCCGTCGAGGGACGGCGCACTGAACCAGCGGCCGGATGCCAGAAAGTACCAGGTCCCGGTCGTCTTCAGCCGGAACAGATCTGCCTCAGTGTTTTCGGCCCATTCCAGATCGCCGCCTTCCACGTGAACAAGACGGGGCTCACCTTCAAAGAGCAGAAGCTCCGCAGGGTCATCAGAATAGATTAACCGCGGCGCACCTTCGTCATACGCAAGCGGCGGCAACGCGGCTCGGGCGTCGGTCCAGTTGCCGTCCTCCGGCAGACTCTGAAGCGCAGAGGGTAACGCCGTCACTGCTTTCCAAGGACCGGTCAACGCCTCAGCCGTCTGCCATGCTTCCCCGTCTCGCAGCCAATGCACGTTTTCGAGGCGGAACAGATCCCAATTGGTGTTGACCACGAACTCCAGCGCGTCGCCACCGCGAACCGGCGCGTATATCGCGGGCCCATCCGTTATCAGCAGACGGGCCGGATCCTCTGACACGAAAACAATCGGGGGTTCGGCCTTCAACCCCTTGGTATCGACAAGGTGCTCTTGGGCTGCGAGGCTCACGAGAACACGCTCCTCGGGGATTTCGATCGGGCCGGTCGGAAGAAGCTTGCCAACCGCAAGCGATATCCGGCTGATTTCGTCGCGCCCGAAGGCGCCAAAGTCCACCTGGGTCACCGAAACGTCGGACACCACTATTTCGCGCTTTTCGATGTCGCGGGTGGTGAGGCCGCTAAGCCCGATAACGCCAAAGACCGGGCTCGATTCAGCTGTCTCCAAAAATTCGGCGGCAATCAGCGCCTGCAGCGTTTCGAAATCCTGCCACTCGGAAAATTGCGGCTCGTACAGCACCAGCGTTGCACCATCGCCCACGTCATAAGAGCGCGGCCATGCGTCGGCGCTTTCTTGGTCCGCCTCAATGAGCGACAGGTATTTGCCGCTCACAAACCCGTTCTGATTTCCCAAGGCCACCGCGCACCACGAACCGGAATCGTTACAGTCGAGCAGTTCGACCTCTGTGCCTTCTGACAGGACACCGAATTTCTCCGACGAGATCGTCGGGCCGGAGCGGAAATTGACATTTGACGTGGTGACAGCTGTGGATGACAGCGCGCTGGTCGCAACAAGTGAGACTATCGCCACGGACCCAATCAAACGATTCACGAAAATCCTCCGCCCATTACCGAAACCATTACCACCAACCCTATCACAGGCACTGTCAGATTGAACCGCCTTGAGATGGGCAGAGTGGGTGGGCTTTGTCACGGTAACTTTGACAGAGCAGCGAAAACAAAAAATCGAAGTTGAGCTGCAACAATTTGATGCCATTCGGCAATTGCC